>JAQBHK010000186.1:0-2835 GCA_032127815.1 Desulfobacterales bacterium | reverse complement strand
TGTCTTGCCGATCCGGCGCTTCCGAAGCACGGCCAGGATCTCAAAACCGCCCTCGTGGTGCTCTCCCGGCTAATCCGGTCTATGTTCTTGTTGGTTTCCTGTGCATAACGGCGGATGAAGTGTGCGGTGAGCAGGGGAAGGTCTTCTTTGCGTTCGCGCAGCGTGGGCATGCTGAAGGAGATCACATTCAGACGGTAGTATAAATCTTCCCTGAATATGCCGGCCTTGACGGCTTCTTCAAGGTTTCTGTTGGTGGCGGCAATGACGCGAAAATAGGCTTCAATCGGCTGGGTGCCGCCGACCCGATAAAAGATGCGGTCTTCCAGCACCTGCAACAGATCAATTTGCATTCTCATGCTGATTTCACCGATTTCATCCAAAAAGAGCGTGCCGCCGTGGGCCAATTCCAGGCGGCCTTTTTTAGTCTCTTTGGCATCTGTGAAAGCCCCTTTCTGGTGGCCGAACAGTTCGCTCTCCATGAGGTGCTTGGGAATGGCGCCGCAATTGACGACGACAAACGGTCCATCACAGCGGGGGCTGTTGGTGTGGATGGCCTTGGCCGCCAATCCTTTGCCGGTACCGGTTTCACCTGTAATCATAATCGTGGAGTTCGTGGGCGCAATATTCTGTATCAGATCGAAGATTTCCTGCATAGGTTTGGACTGGCCCACCATGCTCTCGAAGCGGGTTCTGTCCTTATATTGCTCTCTATGGTAGAGGATTTCACGTGTCTGAGCCTGATGTTCGGTGATCTTGTCAATGAGCACCCCCAAAGCATTGGGATCAAAAGGCTTGAGAAGATAATCAACGGCTCCGTTCTTCATGGCCTCAATGGCTGTGGAAATGGATCCGTAGGCGGTAATCATAACTACGGCTACATCAGGATCACTCTCTTTTACCTTTGTTAAAACATCCAGCCCGCTCATGCCTTCCATCTTGATATCAACCAGCAGGATCTCAAAGTGGCATTCTTTTAGTTTTTGCAGCGCTTCTTCACCGCTGGCTGCCGTTTCGACAACGTGGCCGTCGCGTTCAAGCCATCCGGCCAGAGATTCACGCATGATCAGTTCGTCATCGACGATAAGGATTTTAGTGCTGTGCATGTGGACCTCCATCTTGTGATCGTACAACCGGCGACTGTTTTATGGGGAATCTAACGGTAAAGGTCGTACCTTTTTTTTGGTCTGATTCCACAAAAATTGTACCGTCGTGCTCCTTAATAATGCCGAAAGCAACGGAAAGTCCGAGTCCGGCCCCTTTACCCTTTTTTTTGGTGGTGAAAAAAGGTTCAAAAATTTTAGAAAAGTTTTCCGGTGGTATAAAAGAATTGGTGTTGTGGAAACTGACAGCAATCTTATCGGTTTTCGGCAGATGCCGGGTTTTAATGCTTACAATCCCTCCGCCGGCCGGTTCAACAGCTTCAGCGGCATTGGAGATGATATTCATACAAACCTGTTGCAGCTGATCTTCTGAGCCGACAATATCCGGCATTTGCTGGTCAAGATCCATTTCAACCTTGACGTCGCTGATTTTAAGAAGATTCGCATTCAAGAAAAGCGTTTTTTCGATCAACCGGTTAAGATTCAGCTTGTTAAATTCCATCTTGGATTCTCGAGCGAAAGAGAGCAGATTAGAGACAATGCGGCTGATTCTATGAGTTTCGGTCTCCATCAGATTCAGATAGCGGTTGAATGAATCAAGCTCTTTAAAATCAAGGGCTTCTTCTGTAATAATCCGTTGCATCAGCTTGGTAAGGTTTAATATTCCGGCAATCGGGTTGTTGATTTCATGGACCACGGAAGCAGACAGCTTGCCCAGCGAGGCCATTTTGTCTTGATGCAACAGTTTATCATGAGTCTCTTTCACTTGCCGGGTTCTTTCATCTACCATATGCTCTAAGCGCCGGGTGATCTCTTCCTCTTTTCTTTTATGCTGGGTAATATCACGGCTGATATGGATAAACTTGGAGATTTTGCCGTCCTTTTCCCAGATAGGGTAAACGTTGACTTCTATATGGCGCTGTTTTTTGTCTGATCCCAGCCGGGTGCGGATCTGGCGGCAATGGTGTTTGTTGCGGATGACTTCGTTTAAGGGGCAGGGAAGATCTTTGTGGCTGCAGGGCTGGTCAATGTGCTGAAAAATTTCAAAGCATTTACGGCCGATAGCCTCTTCGCGGGCATAGCCCATTTTTTCCAAAAAGGCCTGATTGGCTTCGGCGATCTCCAGTTCCGGCGTAATCACGGTGATAAAGTCCTCAATGCCGTTGAAGATGGTCTCAACTTCTTCATTTCTGATTTTCAACTTGCGGGCTTGAGCCTCGATGGCTTCCCAGAAGATTTTAAAAACGTAGTATCCCATAACACGGATATTCCGAGGCCGGGTATTTAAGATATCCTCGAGAACATCCTGTTCCGGTGTCAAAGTGATAATGAGGCGGATATTGTAGCGCGGGTCATACAGTTGGTGATAGTCGCTAAAGGTCAGCAGGCCCCGCTCTCGGGCGAGCACCATGCCCGGAGCTTCGGGATCAGGGTCTACCACGGCTAGAATAAAGGCAAAAGCGTCTTCCTGCATATAATCGAAGGAGGGTTTTGCAAGCATTTCCTTGCATAGTTCTCCCCCGCCGACAAGGCCGATGTAGATTACCGCAGGCTCTTGATTCTGCAACAGCAATGTTTCTTTTTCCATTTTTGATCCGGTGTCGAAATTTTTCTGTTTTTTAGGGAATCGTAAAATATTATCATGGGGAGGGATCGGTTGCAAGACCGATTTTTGTTATTAGCTCAGCAGGTTATACCCTGGAGTTTCTGTGAAAACAAAAGGGCACCTCTGCGT
>JAQBHK010000185.1:0-6248 GCA_032127815.1 Desulfobacterales bacterium | reverse complement strand
CACAAAAAATTAGGGAGATTTTAGATAAAGATTAAAAAAGCTTTTTGCCCTTGGTAAATCTTTGATATCTGGCCTGGAAACAACTTATCAATGAACTGAATTTTCTGTGATACCTCAATACCGTATCACCAAACGATAGTTTGGTGATATTTCTATAATGAGTGTTTCTTTATGAGTTATATTTCATTTAGACTGGCGTTAGAAAATTCAGATGGAATTTGTGTCCTGACCCCCGACCCCTCCCTGACAACTTTCAATAGAGCGTTGTCGCTCAATTGAAGTGCGAGGTTCCCATCTACTGGCCGGCTTTATCGATATCAATGATTTTACCTTGCAGATAGTCCTTGGTTTCATACCTGGTAATACCCATCAACTTCTGAGTTATCATCCCCAGCCGATCGACCTGCTCCTTAATCTTGATCACTTTTGCCCTAAATGGATCCTCTTCGGGCATATCCATTAAAATAAGCTCTGAAAATCCTGAAATTGCCATCAGCGGTTGATTCATTTCATGGCATACTGCACCAGCCAACTCAACAACACCTTGGAGTTTTTCGTGCATTAGCCGTTCTTGCTGTGTTTTTTGGATGTCGCTCAGGTCGCGAGCCACACAAACGCTTCCTATGTTATTGTCATTTTTGTCTTTCAAGATACTGATGGAAATGTTACACGGAACGATACGACCGTCCTTTCTTTGCATGCTTATTTCATAGTCTCTGATAAAACCCTCGCGCCGCAATTGGGCCAGCATTTTTGCAAGTTCATCTTTGTCGGCATACAAGTCAAAATAGGACTTGCTTTTCATTTCTTCGAAATTATAACCATACATCTTGGCCGCCATTTTGTTCCACTTTATGAAATTACCGCGGTTATCGACGATGCCAATAACATCGGCCGAGTTTTCAAAGACATTTTCAAGGTAATCTCTGGCCTCTTTCAGTTGTTCCTCGGCTTGCATACGTTCCGTGATTTCAGTCAAAAAACTCAAAATGGCGGATTTATTCTTCCAACTAATCTTGATTCCGGTTATTTCCACCCATCTAATGCTCTCATCTTTAACAACAGACCTAAAAGAATATGTTTCCGGAACCTCCGCACCTTGCAGCCTTTGCATGTGGTTGCCCAGCACCATTTTTCTGTCATCCGGGTAAATGAAACCAAAAGGGTCGGGGTTATTGATTAATTCATCGGCCGTGTAACCCAGATGTTCTTCAATGGCGGTGTTTGCAAAGACTATTTTTAGATCCTGAATGATTAAAATGCCGACACTGACGTTCTCAACCATCTTACGGTATGCCTCTTCGCTCTCTCGCAGGGTCGTATCATTCCGTTTAAGCTCATTACATTCTTGCTCAAGCTCCTTGATCCTTTGTTCCAGTTTTGCATGTGTCTGTTTTTCAGTCATCTGAAAATCTTCCGCTTACCTGAAAACACAATTGAGTTGCAGGCGTTCACGGGGTTAGAGTTCCCCGATCAGGGTTACGTATAATTTTATCAGCAAATTACCCCACAGTTACTGCCATTTAACAAAAAAAGCAACGACTCTTTGCCCGGCCCGGATTGACCGAATGGTACAATAATGAAAAATGTTCTTGCTCCCCAAAACCAGATGGTGGATACTAAGTACCCAGGCCTGCCGAACAGAACGTCCAAAATGGATAAAAAATATCCATTGTTCCAAGTGCGAAACCGATCGATTGGCCGGTAATGCAATTTATTTTTCAAAACTTAATATGTCAAGGCCTTGCCAAACGGTTCCCGCCTGGCGAAACGCAAGCTCCACGGCAATTCCGCAGGGCCCCGATAGCGGGATTTCCGCTGCGCTTCAACAGGCACAGAGCTTGGACAGAAAAGGACAATTTTCCAAGGCCTCATGGCATTGATATTGCATTTAAAAATAAAATGACCCTCAAAGCCTTCCATAAAAGACTCTGGACCGGTATTCCAGCGTGGATATTTATCGGCGCCGTGGCGGTGCTGTTTCCCATATTTGCATTTATGACCGTGCAAAGTATAAACCGCCAGAAGGACAACAGCATGCGCCTTTTGCTGGAAAAAGGTGCGGCTTTGATCAGGTCTTTTGAGGCCGGCGCCCGTACAGGCATGGGAATGCAATGGAGCGGCCTCCAGCTCCAAAAGCTGCTTACCGAGACGGCTCAGCAACCTGACATTCTGCATCTGCTTGTCACCGATATCAATGGGGTCGTCATGGTACACAACAACCCTGCACATATCGGTAAAATCTACGGCAAAGGATTGGATCTAAAAACTGCGAGCTTTAAGTCGGTGCAGTGGCGCCTTTTATCAAAGGACGGGGGGGAAAAAATCTTTGAAGTTTTTCGCAGGCTTGCACCTGCCGGTGGACCTATGGGTAGGCGTCGCGGCCACATGATGATGCAATTGTGGATGGAACAAAGCGGCAACTCCCGCATATCCATAACTCCATCCGAATTCATTATTTTTGTGGGGCTGGATATGAGTACGATTGACGAGGCCATTAAATCCGACACCAAACATGCGGTTGTCATGGGCCTTATATTGCTCTTTATCGGATTTACCGGCATTATTTTTCTTTTTTTAGCCCAGAGCTATCGCGCCACAAAAACGACGCTCTCCAGGATTAAAGCTTTTTCCGATAATGTCGTCGAGAACATGCCCATCGGTCTGCTGGTATTAGACGACCGGAAAAAGGTTACTTCTTTCAATAATGTGGCTGCATCGGTGATGCAGCTTTCATTGCGGGAAACCATCGGAGAGGATGCCGAGCAAGTTCTCCCGGCGGAGCTATGGAAGCTGCTAAACAACACCGATTTGGAAAAAGGGATTGTTGAAAAGGAGATCGACTGCATCGTGGCAAATGGTAAAAAAATTCCCCTGGAAGTCGGCGCCACCTTACTTTATGATGAGAGCGAAACGTTTCTTGGGTATGTTCTGTTGTTTAAAGATCTGAGCGAAGTGCATGCTTTGAGAAAGGAGATTGCCAGAAGCCAGCGCCTGGCATCCGTGGGCAGGCTGGCAGCCGGTGTTGCCCATGAAATCCGCAATCCGTTAAGTTCAATTAAAGGATTTGCCACCTATTTCAAGGAAAGATATCATGACATACCTGAAGATCAGCACATTGCAAAACTGATGATTCAGGAAGTCGATCGCTTAAACCGGGTTGTCGGCGAGCTGCATGAGTTTGCCCGGCCAATTACAATTACCAGAAAACCGGTTCAAATCAAAAGCTATTTGGAAAACTCTATTGAACTGATAGCAAATCAAGCTTCAAAGGCAAACGTAATAATTCAAACTACGCTTGCACCTGAAATTGATGAAGTCTATATTGATCCCGACAGAATCAGCCAGGTTCTTTTGAACCTTTATCTAAATGCCATCGAATCGATGGAGAGCGGCGGAAACCTTTCCGTCGGGCTTTCAGTGAACACCGATAAAGAAGGGGTGGAAATCCGGATCTCCGATAGCGGTGCCGGCATCAGCAAAGATGATCTGGCTCACATTTTTGATCTATATTTTACCACCAAAGCAGCCGGTACCGGTCTTGGACTGGCGATTGTCCACAACATTATTGAGGCCCACCAAGGCGAGATAAAAGTTGAAAGCCGGCCCGACCAGGGCACGACCTTTACCATCTTTTTGCCGAACGCTTAAAGGTAACCGTTCACAGGTTCCGGGTTCAAAGGTTCAAGGTTCACCGTTCTGGGTTCAGAGGTTAATAAAAGCAGGATTTACCTTACAACCCCGAACATTGAACGCTGAACGCTGAACCTGTGAACGCTTACAAAAGAAGAGAAGAGCCATGAAAACAAAAAATACGATACTGATCGTTGATGACGACAGCGCCCATCGCACCATGTTACGGACCCTTGTTGGAGGATGGGGCTATGATATTGTCGAGGCCGATGACGGCTCTACCGCTATCGAACAAGTGCAGCAACGCCCCTTTGACCTGGTTTTGATGGATGTGCGCATGTTAAAGGTTTCCGGAATCGAGGCCCTGGATAAGATTAAAGCCTTTAACCCCTCTATACCGGTCACTATTATGACCGCCTATTCATCTGTTGAGACCGCCATCGAAGCTCTCAAAAAAGGCGCCTACGATTATTTGACCAAACCTCTTGATTTCGACAAACTGCGTCTCACATTGCAAAGAGCCATGGAGCATACCCAGCTAAAAGAAGAAAACCGCATCCTGAAAGAAAGCCTGGGCCGGCATTTTGACATCGGCAACATTGTTGGACGCAGTCCGGCCATGGTTAACCTTCTGGAAACGGTAGCCCACGTGGCCCCTTCCGAGGCAACCGTGATGATCACCGGTGAATCAGGCACGGGCAAGGAGTTGGTTGCCGGAGCCATCCATTTTAACAGCCCCAGAAAAGACGGTCCTTTTATAAAAATCAACTGCGCGGCCATTACGGACACACTCCTGGAATCGGAACTTTTCGGTCATGAAAAAGGATCTTTTACAGGTGCTGACCGCCGCAAAGAAGGACGCTTTTTGCAAGCCAGCGGGGGCAGCCTGTTTCTGGACGAAGTCAGCGAAATGCCGCTGACCATGCAGGTAAAATTGTTGCGGGTACTGCAGGAAAGAGAGATCACGCGTGTGGGCGGGGACAAGGTGATCGAGGTAGACGTAAGACTGATCGTGGCCACCAACCAAAATCTTGCGGATCTGATCTTAAAAGGGTTGTTCCGGGAAGATCTTTACTACCGCCTTAACGTCGTCAGCCTGAAACTCCCGCCGTTAAGAGAGAGAAGGGATGACATCCCCTTGCTGGCCCTGCATTTTTTGGAAGTCTTTGCCGAAAAAAATCGCAAAGAGTTCAAGGGTTTTACACCCCAAACCATGGATCAACTGATCAGGTATCACTGGCCCGGCAATGTACGCGAACTGATGAATGCTGTTGAAAGGGGTGTCGTACTGGGACGCTCCGAATATCTTGACGAGCAGGACCTTACCATCATACAAGATGGTGCACAGCCGCCGGAGGAGACCTTGCCGGCTTTGAGCCGTATTGACATCGACATGCCGCTTGATGAGGTTGAAAAAGCCACCATTTTACGCACCCTGGAAGCTTTGGACGGTAACAAAAGCGAAGCCGCGCGCCGCCTCGGCATTACCAGAAAAACGCTACATAAAAAGCTCAAGCATTACGGGGTCATGCCTTAATGCGGTTTGACCCGTTTTTCATGGAACAGGAGAGATTGATGATGAAACCCAAGCTAATTCTGTTTTTGCTATTTAGCCTTGTATTTTTTTGGGCACAGACGGCCTTGTGCCAGGATGCGCCCCGGACACTAAATGCAAACAAGGCGGCGCCCAAGCTGTCGCTGGATGAAGTCATCGACCGTGTTGAAAGACGCTATGCCGCTTCAGGCTTTGAAGCCCGCTTTTTGCAGGTTTCAACAATAAACGCAATGGATATCACTGATACGGCCACAGGCCGAATTTTCGTTAAACGTCCCGGCATGATGCGGTGGGAGTACCAAAAACCGGAACCGCAAACTATTATCACCGACGGCAGCACCTTATGGATCTACCGGCCGGAAGACCGGCAGGTTATGATCGGCAAAGCCCCTGATTTTTTCAGAAACGGCAAGGGGGCCGGATTTCTTTCGGACATCAGGTTATTACGGAACAAGTTCTATATAACTCTTTTAAATGAACTCAACAACGACAGCTACAGGCTGCAATTGTTGCCGCTTGAACAGACATTCGACTTATCTTTGATACACCTGTTAATTTCAACAAAAACATTTGATATTGTTCGTATCGTCACTTATAACTCGTACGATGACAAAACCCGCATTGATTTGAGCAATATTCAGTTTCATCAGAACCTGGACGACGCCCTGTTTACCTTTAAAATACCGGAAGGTACGGAGATTCTGCACCTTGACGAGTAACCCGGCTATATAGCTGCTAGCCGCTGACCAGTTCCTCGGGGATGTCGGCATTGGTGTAAACTTTTTGGACGTCATCACAATCTTCAAGAGTTTCCATCAAGCGGATCATCTGTTCTGCTTCCTTGCCCTGAAGATTTACGGTTGACTGGGGAAACATGGTGATTTCGGCGACAATGCAAGGGATCGACTCCTTTTCAATTGCATCTTTGACCTGTTCGAAATCCTGGACGGCCGTAATGATTTCGTAGTTGCCGTTATCTTCCCGGACATCCTCGGCACCGGCATCAATGGCGACCTCCATTAAAACTTCTTCATCAACCGCCTTATTTTCCACAACAATG
>JAQBHK010000184.1:0-2747 GCA_032127815.1 Desulfobacterales bacterium | reverse complement strand
CCGATATGTTTAAGGAAAGTGAGGATCGGATAAGATCCATGGCGCTGATTCACGAGCAACTATACCAATCCAAGGACTTCGCCAACATCCACTTCGGTGAATATATTAAAAGCCTTGTAAATGGTCTATACACATCCCATGGGGTCGATACAAACCGAATAAAACTGAATATTGACATCAAGGATGTTTCATTCGATCTTGAGAATGCAATTCCCTGCGGATTGATCATCAACGAACTGGTTTCCAACGCTTTGAAGCATGCATTTCCGGGCGAAAGAAAAGGTGAGATTGAGATATCCCTGCATACAATCAATGAAGATGAGCTTGAACTAACAGTCAATGATGATGGTGTCGGTATTCCAGAGGATTTGGATATCAGCGCGACGGAGTCAATGGGTTTACATATAGTCAGGATATTAGCAGAACAGACACTTGAGGGGAAAATGGAACTAAATAGAACAGAAGGTACCCGGTTTCATTTCCTATTAAAACGGTCGCAGTATAAACCGAGGATTTAGGGCAATGGCAGAAGCAAATATCTTAATTGTGGAAGATGACGGTATTGTCGCCATGGACATCGAAAGCCGTTTGAAAAAACTTGGTCATTCTGTTTCCGGCACAGTTATTTATGCTGAGAAGGCAATTGAAAAGGTCGAAGAGCTCAAGCCGGATCTGGTTTTGATGGACATTGTGCTCAAGGGCGAAATGGACGGAATCGATGCTGCTGAAATCATCCGGTCTCGCTTTGGCGTTCCGGTCATTTTCCTAACCGCCTTTGCGGATGAAAAAAGGCTTGAGCGCGCCAAGCTTACGACCCCTTTTGGCTTTATCCTCAAGCCGTTCCAGGATAAAGATCTTAAGGTTACCATTGAGATGGCGCTGTATGTTAGTAAGGCAGATGCGCAACGCAAACAAGCCGAAAAGCGTCAAGAATTGTCAATCAAGATTTTGGAACTGCTAAACCAATCCAAAGAAAGCATCGATGCAATCCGTGATATTCTAATTTTGATAAAGGAAACCATCGGTTTTGAGGCTGTCGGTATCCGTTTACGAGAAGGTGAAGATTTTCCATACTACCACACAAATGGATTCTCGGCAGAATTTGTTGAGGCTGAACGAAACCTTTGTGCACGTGATCAACATGGAGAAATAATACGAGACTCTCAAGGAAAGCCTTATCTTGAATGTATGTGCGGAAATGTGATTTGCGGAAGGACAGATTCGTCTCTGCCTTTTTTTACAGATGCAGGCAGTTTTTGGTCAAACAATACCACAGAGCTTCTGGCCACGACGACAGAGGCAGATCGCCAGTCTCGTACGCGCAATCGCTGCAATGGCGAAGGTTACGAATCCGTGGCCCTGATACCGCTGCGCTCGGATGCTAAAATTATTGGATTGCTTCAGTTAAATGACAGACGCAAAGATATGTTTACCCTGGAAATGATACACTTCTTTCAAGGAATTGGAGACAGTATTGGAATAGCCCTTGACCGCAAGCAGGCGGAGGATGCGCTCCGGCAGAGCGAGGAGCGTTTCCGGCGTCTCTACGAAAAAGCACCGCTGGGCTATCAATCTTTAGATGAAAAAGGATGCTTTATTGACGTCAACCAGGCTTGGCTTGAAATGATGGGATACTCGCGAGACCAGGTGATCGGGCGATGGTTCGTAGATTTTCTTGCCCCACATGAAGTGGATTCGTTTAAACAACGCTTCCCAAAGTTTATAGAGTGTGGAGAAGTCCATGTGGATTTACAGATGGTACGGCACGATGGTTCCACGATCATCGTGCGTATTGATGGGAGAATCGGACACGATAAGCGTGGGCAATTTAAGCAAACCCACTGCATCCTTCACAACATCACCGAGCGTAAGCGGGTGGAGGATGCGTTGCTGAAGAACGAAGAACGCTATCGGTCGTTGGTTGAAAATCAAAAAGACCTTGTCTGTCGTTTCATCCCTGACGGAACGTTAGTCTTTGTTAATGATGCGCATTGTCAGTTTTTCAATAAAACAAAAGACGAATTAATCGGGAAGAAATGGCACCCTCTACCTGTCGATGATGACGTCGTATTTATTCAAGAAAAGCTGCTGACATTATCCCCATCAAATAATACAGTTTTTATCGAAAACAGGGTGTTATCTGGCAAAGGCGACATCCATTGGATACAGTTCGTCAATAGCGGATTTTTCGATCATCATGGGAATTTGCTGGAAATTCAGTCAGTGGGGCGCGATATCACCGACCGCAAACAGATTGAGGAGATGCTCAAAAAATCTGAAGAAAAGTATCGCACCCTTTTCGAAGCAGAATCGGATGCCATATTCATAGTAGATGAAGAAACAGCCGATATTCTCGATGCAAACGAAGCTGCCCTTCAATTATATGGGTACAGCCGTAAAGAAATAACTGCTTTAAAAGCAATGGACTTTTCTACTGAACCTGAAAAAACAGAGCTTACAATCCGAGTTCCCGGCAAGTCGTTCGTTCCTGCCCGATACCACAGAAAAAAGGATGGGACAGTTTTCGTTGTGGAAATTGCTTCGAACGACTTTGAATTGAACGGCAAGAGAACAAATGTCAGTGCCATTCGCGACATCACCGAGCGTAAGCAGGCGGAAGAGGCGCTGAGGGAAAGTGAGGAAAGATATCGTACTTTATTTGAGAGTTACCCTGTTGACACAATTATCGTAGATAATGACGCTAAAATAACGCTGTACAACCTCGCAAAAGAAAAATTAGGAGAGAG
>JAQBHK010000183.1:0-6281 GCA_032127815.1 Desulfobacterales bacterium | reverse complement strand
GTTTTTGTTATTGACTGGTGTTTAACAATTCTTTTTATATCTGCATTTCGATTAAGTGTCCGCGTTTATTTTGAATATTTCAGCAAGGATAAGTCCTGGAAAAGTGTATTTTCAACAGGTTTAGGACTGCTACCCAAAATGCACCCTAACAGGAAAAATCTGCTACTTATTGGAGCTGGGGATTGTGGAGAAAAGATTTACAGAGAAATAAGAGACAATGCACGACTCCGATACAATGTTGTGGGGTTCCTTGACGATGATTCCACCAAAGTAGGTAAAAAAATTCATGGTGTTCCGGTGCTGAGTTATATTAGAGATATTTACGAGGTTGCAAAAAAAATGAAGGCTGATGAAGCCCTGATTGCAATTCCATCGGCAAGCTCCCATCAAATGCGCAATATTATTGAACATTGTAAAGGAACCGGTATTGATTTCAAAACCATACCTGGAATGGGAGAACTCATCGATGGCAAAGTAACAATGAGTGCCATCCGTGAAGTAGCATACCGGGATTTGCTTGGACGCGAACTTATCAAGCTGGACGAAGAACAGATCGGTGCATATTTACAGGGGCAATCCGTATTGGTAACCGGAGCCGGAGGTTCCATCGGATCTGAGCTATGCCGGCAGATTTGCCGTTTTCGTCCTGAATGTGTCGTCCTTTTCGAAAGGGCGGAAACTCCATTGTATGAGATTGAGTTGGAACTCAAACAGAATTTTGGCGGTATAAATATTATTCCAATTCTGGCGGATGTACAGGATAAAAAGCAGATTGAAAAGGCTTTTGAAAATTATCATCCCCAAACTGTATTCCATGCTGCGGCTTACAAGCATGTACCCATGCTGGAAACGCAGCCCTGGAAAGTGGTAAAAAATAATATCCTGGGAACTTCTAATATGGTTGAAGTTACCAATAAATTTAATGTTGAACGCTTTGTTTTCGTTTCCACAGACAAAGCAGTGCGGCCGGCAAATGTAATGGGTGCTTCCAAGCGGGTTGCTGAAATGCTTATTCAGAGCCAAAACGGCTGCGGGCTTTCACAGACCCGGTTTATGATTGTTCGTTTTGGCAATGTAGTTGGAAGCGCAGGCAGTGTTGTACCTCTTTTTAGAAAACAGATTGAAAGGGGCGGGCCCATTACAGTCACCGATCCTGAGGTAACACGCTATTTCATGACCATTCCGGAGTCCTGTCAACTTATACTCCAGGCCGGTGCTATGGGAAATGGCGGTGAAATTTTTATCTTAAAAATGGGGACACCAATAAAAATTGACGATATGGCCCGGGATCTTATCCGTCTTTCCGGACTGGAGCCTGATGTGGACATCGAAATCAAATATATCGGTCTCAGACCCGGTGAAAAACTCTATGAAGAGTTGATAATTGAGGGGGAAGGCATCATTCCAACCGCCCATGAAAAGATCGTGGTGCTAAAAGGCTTGGAGTGCAACCTGCCGTTATTGAACGGGAATATCAACCAACTTGCTCAGTCGGCTGAGGAGCAAAATAAAGAAAAGATTATAGCTAAACTGAAAGAGATCGTACCGGAATATATCCCGGCCCACAATAGTACATAGTACATCATATGAACCTTTAGGTAGCATAGATGATTATATAGATTTTTTATCTGAAAACATGGAACTCTTTAAATTTAACCCCTCCAGGAGAATGACCAAAAATTTTAAATTATAAATTTCATTACTTTTGAAAAAGCCGCGTTATGGAAGCTTCCATGGAACGGCTTTTTTTGTTACAATGGGTTTTATTAACGACTTAAAATAATGATACCGAGATCCAAGATGACAAATCACAACATTTCGAAAATTGAAAAGCTGCTCCGGAAAGGGGTTAAAATCCATAATTCTCATTGTGTTGAAATCGGCACTGAAGTTGATGTCGACAGAATCTCCGGTGATGGCGTAGTTATATATTCAGGATGCAAGATATTTGGCAGCTCTACCCTGATCCTTCGAGGGGTCAAGCTGGGATATGAAGGTCCTGTTACCATTGAGGACTGCCAGATTGGTCCGGAGGTTGAACTCAACGGCGGCTTTTTCAGACAAGCTGTTTTTTTAAAAAAAGCAACTACGGGCTCCGGTTCCCATGTTCGGGAAGGAACTATTCTTGAGGAAGAAGCCAATACAGCTCACAATGTCGGCTTGAAACAGACCATACTCTTTCCGTTTGTCACCCTGGGCAGCCTGATCAATTTTTGCGATTGTTTTATGTCGGGCGGCACCAGCCGACAAGACCACAGCGAAGTAGGCAGCTCTTATATTCATTTCAATTATACGCCCAATCAGGACAAAGCCACACCATCGCTGGTCGGTGATGTGCCGCACGGGGTAATGCTGAATCAGCGCCCCATATTCCTGGGAGGGCAGGGGGGGCTGGTAGGCCCATGCCGTCTGGCCTTTGGAACCATAATCGCTGCCGGCTCCATATGCAGAAAAGATGTTTTAGAGCCGGATCGCTTGGTTATTGAAGGAAATCTCAAAAGCGGCAGTGTGCCGTTTATTCACAATATATATCAAAATATCAAACGGATAACGTTAAGCAACATCATCTACATTGCCAACCTGATAGCACTTGAGCACTGGTATACCCATGTGCGCTCACAGTTTATTGCGGATGATTTCCCGGAGCTTCTTTTTGACGGCCTTAATGAAAAGCTGAACATGACCATTGATGAACGTATGAAACGCTTCAAGGCCCTGTCTAAAAAAATGCCGGTTTCTATCAAGGCCTATCAAAATTTTACCAAAGATAAAATCTCAGCACTTGTTTTGCAGCAAAAACAAGATCTTTATGATCGCTGGACTGAACTTGAAGCATCCTTTTGTACCCAGCGCAACATGGCAGTAAAAGACGAACTTAGAGATGAATTTCTAGAAAAAATACAACGTGGCATTAAAACATGGGGGAAAGACTATCTCTTGGTGATCAAAGGGCTGCAGGCTGACGATGCAGAAATCGGCACCCGCTGGCTTCAAGGAATAGTTGATGCCGTTGCATCTGAAGCGCTTAAGGTAATGCCCTCATTTTCATCATAAAAACTTTTATTTTGACAGGATCGACAGGATTTACTTGATTTAGATTAATAGCCGCCTCCTGCCTGTCCCGCTGAAAGTGGAGATGATACGGCTAAAACGTATTCGCCTTGGGCAAAAACGTAATAACAAAAGGCCGCAATTGCCTTTGAAAGTTTTGGAATTTACACTGCAAGGCGAATTAACTTTTCACAATTTCTTCTATAAATTGTGAAACTTATGATTAAATCCTGAATATCCTGTTAATCCTGTCTAACAAGCAAAAAGGAATAAATATGGGTAAATTGTTCGGTACCGACGGAATAAGAGGAGTGGCCAATCAATATCCGGTGACTCCGGAGATGGCTCTTAAAATCGGAAGGGCAGCGGCTGCCTTTTTTAAAAAAGATGAGAGCCGCTCAAAGATTGTCATTGGAAAGGATACCCGCATTTCCGGTGACATGCTTGAATATGCCTTAATTTCAGGGATTTGTTCAATGGGCGTTGACGCCTATAGCGCAGGAATCATGCCGACGCCGGGAGTCTCTGTTTTGACCTCTCTTACAGGTGCTGTTGCCGGTATTGTGATCTCGGCTTCTCACAATCCCTTTTATGACAATGGCATTAAATTTTTCAATGGTGATGGTTACAAGCTTGCAGATAAGACTGAAGCCGAAATTGAAGATTTGATATTAGGAAACGAATCTGAAGTACCGGCAAAACATATTCAAGAGACCGGCCGCACTTTTAAGATCAATAATGCTGAAAATCGTTACACGACATTTCTAGTTGATGCAATCGCAGCCAAAGATTCTTTTAAGGGCATAAAAATCATCCTGGATTGTTCCAATGGGGCTACTTACAGAGTAGCGCCGGCAGTTTTTAAGGAACTTGGCGCAGATGTTGAAACACTGTTTGCTGACCCGGACGGTAAAAATATCAATAAAAACTGCGGGTCTCAACATCCTGAGGTTCTGATGGAAGCGGTTGTAAATAGAAAGGCCCATATCGGCTTGGCATTTGACGGTGATGGTGACCGGCTGACAGCCGTGGATGAAAAAGGTACGCTTGTCTCCGGTGATCAGCTATTGGCTATTTGTGCAAAGCACTTGAAACAGAGAGGACTGCTCAAAAACAATCTGGTGGTAAGTACGGTCATGAGCAATCTTGGGTTGGGGCTGGCTTTGCAAGATATGGGCATAACCCATAAGATGGCTGATGTCGGTGATCGTTATGTTATGGAATCAATGGTGGCTTCCGGGGCTATTTTAGGCGGCGAAGATTCCGGTCACATAATTTTTCTGGATCGGCATACCACCGGAGACGGCATTCTTGCCGCTTTAAGACTCATTGAAGTCATGCATGCGGAATCAAAACCCCTGTCAGAGCTTTGTGAAATGATGACCGTATTCCCTCAGAGCCTCAAGAACGTGGAAGTTGGTCACAAACCTGACCTGGAAACTGTGCCCGAGATTCAAGATGCAATAAAGTCTGTTGAAAGAAAATTAGGGAAACAGGGCAGGGTGCTGGTTCGTTATTCCGGTACGCAGTCCATATGCCGCATTATGGTAGAAGGGCCAACAATAGAGGAAACAGAGCGGTACTGTCGCCAACTGTCTGATATAATAAAGCTTAAGCTTGGCTAAGCAGGACTGTCGGCCATGCGATATTATAATTTCTTACCCGCTCTTGATCGTCACTTGAGTCCGCAGAGATTGCCGAGACAATTTTTTTAAGGAAAAAATTGGACTAGAACTACTCTAAATTCTGTGGACTCTTTGAGAGATAAAGGGCCTTAATTGGAGACTTCTGAGCGGCGAAGCCGCGTTTTAAAAAATCGTGCAACAATTTTATTCTCTGTTTCCAAGTATTCTGAGCAACATCAAGAACAGATTGATAAAGTCAAGATACAACGTCAGGGCACCCAAAATGGCACCTTTACGTATGGTTGCACCGTCAAGTCCTTCAGGTTGCGAAAGTGCCATGGTTCTAAGTTTCTGGGTGTCATAAGCGGTTAATCCTACAAAAACTATAACACCGATGTAGCTTACGATAAGGCTCATGCCCGAACTACGCACAAAAAGATTCACAACCGAAGCTATTACTATCCCGATAAGGCCCATGAACATGAACTGTCCCATCGAGGTCAGGTCACGCTTGGTTACCATGCCGTAAATGCTGGAAACAACAAAGGTTGCGGCGCAAATAAAGAATGTTGAAGTGATTGATGCCTTTGTATATATTAAAAATATTGCTGAAAGGGTTGCACCGTTTAAAGCAGCATAGAGCACAAACAACGAAGTGGCGGTAGAAGCCTGCATTTTATGAACTCTGGAGCTGATGGTGAAAACAAGGGCAAGTTCGCCGATGATCAGGCCGAAAAAAACAAGCTGATTCCCAAAAATTATTTTCAGCATGGTTTCGCTGTTTGACACATAAAAAGCTACCAGACCGGTCAACCCCAGGCCGATGGCCATCCAGTTATAGACACTGCGGATAAATTCATTTACCTGAATTTGAACTTGTGTCTTATGTGCTGGTATTGTTTGCATATTTACCTCCAATAAAATCGTTTCGCGATTTTATGAAACGTCCCGAAATTTTCGGGACTTAAAAATGATGAATTTGTAAAACGTCGCATTCATCACGTTTTAGGTTTTAAGTTTTGGGTTAGTTTATCGTAATACGGTTTTATTATAATACAGTCAGCAAGTATTGCAAGCTGAAATCTTTATTATTTGAACTGCAAAAATGAGCGGATTCCTCACAGTTTGCAGGAGCACAGAGGAAATCTCACTATAACTGGGCTGCGGGGATATTATTTTAACCCTTCCCCATAATAAGCGGCGTAGCCGCGTTATATAAAATCGCGGAACGATTTTATTCATGAAACCTGAACAAATATATCAAGAACTGAAGGAGCTTGCCGAAAAACTTAATATCACTGTATCCGAGCAGAGTTTAAGGCAGACCGGCATCAAAGCCAAAAGCGGTTTTTGCGTAGTCAAGGGCCGACAACGCTTTATTATGGATAAAAACAAAACAATACCCGAAAAGAATGAGTTGTTGGCAGATTGTCTTGCCAAAATGCCCCATGAAGACATATATGTCGTTCCAGCAGTACGAAATTTGCTCATTAAACAATAAAATCGTTTCATGATTTTATACAACACTACTGCACCTCTTTAATCTGAAAAATTTGCTTTCTCTAAAAATGTAAACTATAAAAAAATGAGGAAAAGGGGAACCTC
>JAQBHK010000182.1:0-8341 GCA_032127815.1 Desulfobacterales bacterium | reverse complement strand
GCCTGACTTATTTTTGCATCGAGTTCCCGGATCGGCCGCAAATCTTCAATCGTTTCCAGATAGCCCACCAAGTTGCTGTCAGGATCTTTCAGTGCCGCCATGTTGATCCGTATCGGAACCAGCATTCGATCCCGGTTGATCAGGTCGCTTTCCACACACGCCGGTTCAGATTCTGCATGCATATGAGCGGCCGGACAGTCCTTGATACATATCTTGCTACGCAAAATGTGACGACAGGGAATCCCTGCAGCTTCATCCTGGGAAAAGCCGCTTAGGGCTTCAAGGGTTCGATTCATCAGAACAATCCGACGGTCCGTATCGAGTATCACCACACCCAGCGGGATTTCATCAATCAAGGGCTGTAAATCGATGGTAGAGCTTAAAAGACCTTTTATTTGTGATCGTTGTGAAGTATTCAAAACTTTCTTTTCTTAAGATTCTTTTGACGCTTGCATTTTGTGATACTCCCCCTCACGAAGGAGGCATCTTTGCGGTAAGGATTTCATGTTTTTTTAGCTCCTCACCACCGAACTAAAAAGAACTGAACTTCCGGGGAGCAAGTTGGCCAGCGCATAAATCTATATAAATGGATCCGGTTTGGTCACTTATAGGGTTATGTTTAATAATGTTTCAAATTGTTATGGACTGATAGCTAAACAACCTGTTTACCACAAAATAAAGCCTATGTAAACCAGTGCTTAATATACACAATTTATCATAATATTTGAAACAAGATGAAATAACAACGGGAAAACTTATCTAGAAAGACATCAACATTATTACAAATTCAAGCTTCTATACCGAACAGCCGGCAGGTGTTTTCCCAAATTTTCGTTGACAGATCCTCAGGATTTTCGTTGCGCACTTGGGCCAATTTCAACATAATCGTGCGCACAAAGGCGGGTTCGTTGCGCCGGGTTTGATTCCTTTCCGGTACAGGGATGAGGTAGGGGGCGTCGGTTTCAATTAAGAGGCGATTTGCCGGGATAAAGGGGACAAGCTTGCGCAGATCCGCGCCGCGACCACTGACGGTTAAAATTCCGGTTATACCGATGTAAAGGCCCAGATCCAGGTATTGTTGCAGTTCGGCTTTATTCCCGCTGAAACAGTGAATGACCCCTGCTTGAAGTGGTTTTTGACCGGTTTTGAGGATTTCAATCAGGCGGCCGCGGCTGTCGCGTTCATGGAATATTACCGGGAGATTCAGATCGGCGGCGACTTCAAGCTGCCGGATCAGCCACGTTTCCTGATCTTTTTGGGGGGAGAACATGCGGTTGAAATCGAGGCCGATCTCACCCCAGGCAATCACTTTGGGGCTTTGGGCGAGTTGTTTGAAAAAACTGAGTGTCGCTTCACTGCAGCCCTTGGCGTCGTGGGGATGAATGCCGACCGATGCATAGCAACCGGCAAAAGATTCGGCGATGGAAACGCCTTTGGCAGAGCGCTGGCGGGTTGTTCCCGCGATCAGGCAGCGGCAACACCCGCGGCCTTCATCCGCTGAATGACCGCATCGATATCGCCGTCAAAGGCGCGGTCGTCAAGATGGCAGTGGCTGTCGAATAGTCTCATAAAAACCTCTGATTAGTTATCAGTGAAAAGTAAAAAGTGATCAGTAAGCAGTAGACAGTAGGTAGTTATCAGTATCCTGCAACTCGTAACCCGCATTGGCACAGAATATCGTTTAGCACTGAAATGCAATAAGTTCAAGATCAGCGCAACTTTTTGGAAGCTCACTTGCAATTTGTCAGATTTGGTGCTATGAGCCCGGTGACACTTAGTGGTATTGCAGGTGGCGCAATGCAAGATCATTTTCAGACGATCCAGACGATCTCATGGTTTGGCGAGTGATGAAAAATAGGGGTTGCGGGACTCATCGGCTCTCATTTTGGATTCGTGGATGGGCACTAGCTGCAATACTTGTTGACAAGAACTAAACTTTATCTATATGTCAAACCATGCGATATGCTGATTATATTTTTCAGTATTGATAGACATATTTATAAAAAATGGTGCGAAACTTACACAACTGATTTTGGGAAGTGAGCCTATGTTTTACACTGTTTCGTTGTATGTTGCCCTGGCAATTTTCGGTCTTGGTCTGGTCTATAAAATATCAACCTGGTTGCGGTACAGCATCGGTATAGACGCCGGGAAAATACCGCCCTCAGCCCGGGCTTCCGCTGCTGTTAAAGGGATTTTTTCGAGCCTGTTCAGCGCAAAAATAATTACACTGATTAAAGTCCTGGTAATGGACGTAATCCTGCAGGTGAGGATACTGCGGCAGGATTTTCTAAGATGGCTCATGCACATGTGCCTTTTCGGCGGTTTCATGCTGCTGCTGCTGATGCATGCTCTGGAAAATTTTGTAAGCTCAGTACTGTTTTCCGGTTATTACTCGACAATCAACCCGTTTATGTTTTTGAGAGATTTTTTTGGTGTTATGGTCATCCTGGGGATAGCTATTGCCATCTACAGGCGCTTTATTTTAAGGGTTCCGCGGCTGACGACCACCGCCATGGATCACTATGCGATTATAATTCTGGCCGTGATTATGATGTCGGGTTTCCTGCTGGAAGGTGCCAAAATCACATCTTTCACTGTGTATCAGAACATGGTGGAAGATTATGCCGAACTGGAGGAAGAAGAGCAAGTCGAAGCGCTCGAGAGTTACTGGGCCGAGTATTTCGGCGTGGTCTCTCCGAATGTACAAGCCCCTTTTGATCAAGAAGTGTTGGATCAGGGTCAGGAGATCCACGAAGAGAGTTGCATCGACTGCCATTCACGACCCCAGTGGGCTTTTACAGGCTATGCGGTTGCCAAAATTACAAAGCCGGTGGCATTAGCGTTGGATCGGGCGGGAGCCGTTACGTTTCTATGGTATATACATTTTCTGGCGTGTTTTATCGGTCTGGCCTACCTGCCCTTCAGCAAAATGTTCCATATTTTTGCCAGTCCGCTGAGTCTGCTTGCCAATGCCGTCATGGAGAAGGGGAAATCGGATCCGGCCAACATTGCCACCAGACAGATTATGGAACTGGACGCCTGCACCCACTGCTGCACGTGCACCCTGAACTGTTCGGCCGGAGTCTTTTTCGAACATTTTCCCAATACCAACATTCTTCCTTCTGAAAAGATCTTTTCTATCAAGGCCCTTGCCGCCGGCAAAGAGCTGAGTGCCGACGAACTAACACACATCCAGGAAGGAATCTATCTTTGTACCAACTGTAACCGCTGTACGGCGGCCTGTCCGGTCGGCATAAATTTGCAGGACTTGTGGTTCAATGTCAGGGAATCGCTCCTGCAAAAGGGTTATGCGGAGTTTTTTGCGCTATCGCCTTTGTCCTTTTATCGCGGCCTTATGAAGGAATATACAGACAAAGACAATTATCAAAAACCGCTTGATCGGACCCGCAAAGCGATTGCAGACAAATGTGCCCTGATGAAAGAACAGGACCAGGTCCTGCCGCTGTCGGATATTGAACCGGATTTTAAAGACCGTCTTGGCCGGTCGGACCAGGCTGACACATTCTTGGCCTGTTTTGGCTGTGAAACCTGCAGCACCGTATGTCCGGTTGTCGCCGGCTATGATAACCCTCGAGTAGCATTGGGGTTATTGCCTCACCAGATAATGCATTCCTGTGGCTTGGGTTTAAAAGATCTGGCTCTGGGGTCGAATATGCTCTGGTACTGCCTGACGTGCTACCAGTGTCAGGAGCTGTGTCCACAGGGAGTAGATGTCACCGACATTATTTACGAACTTAAAAATGCGGCTGTCGAACAAGCAAGAGAAAGGCAGACATGAAATTCGCACTATTTTTAGGCTGTAATATTCCGGCCCGCCTGAGCCGGTACGAATCGTCGGCCAGAGCGGTTTTAAGCAAGGTTGATGTAGGGCTGGTAGATATCAAGGAGTTTAATTGCTGCGGATACCCCGTCAGGAATATTGACCACACGCCATTTGTCTTGGCTTCAGCCCGAAACCTTGCCCTGGCGGCCAAAGAGAATTTAAACGTGATCAGCCTCTGCAAATGCTGCTTCGGCAGCCTCAAGAAGGCCAACTATCTTATCAGAAAAGATGCAGATCTGCGTGCCATAATCAACAGGACGCTTGCAAAGGAAGGTCTGAAATATGACGGCGATATTGAAGTGCAACACTTTCTATCTGTTCTGTTTCATGACGTCGGCATTAAAGCGCTCAAAGAGAAGCTTGAAAAAACTTTTTCCGGCCTTAAGATTGCTACGCATTATGGTTGCCACGTCCTCAGACCGAGCAAGATTGTTCAATTCGATGATCCGGTGGCACCTTCAATCTTTGATCAGCTTGTGGAGGTTACGGGAGCTAAAAGTATCGACTGGTCAATGAAGCTCGACTGCTGCGGCGCCCCTGTCTTGGGAATAAACGACAATTTATCCATGATCCTGACGGAGAAGAAGCTGGCGGACGCCGATAACGCCGGTGCGGACTATCTTTGTACCGCCTGCCCGTTCTGCCAGATGCAGTTCGATGATGTTCAAAAAACAATTCTGGCCGACAGCGATACGGATCGACGGCTGCCCGCGATCCTCTATCCCCAGCTTCTGGGACTCAGCCTGGGGATTGACAGAAATCTGCTGGGGCTGGAGGAAAATCAGTTGTCCATTCTTAAAGTAGAAGATTTTTTGAAAGTACCGGAAGCAACAGAAGTGTAATTTATTTGCATTTTATGGCAAAAATCAATTGTTGAGCAGTACATTATTTCACGCAAAGGCGCAAAGCCCGCAAAGGAAAACAAAGATTATTTTTTTAAGAATCTTGGCGTCTTTGCGCCTTTGCGAGAGAATCTTATTTAATTCCGGTTTGTCCGGGTCAGGTTAAAGGAAAAGAAAAAATGTCAACGGACAAAACAGGTTCGGTGATGGTAGTCGGCGGGGGGATCGCCGGAATGCAGTCGGCCCTGGACCTGGCCGATTCCGGTTTTTATGTCTATCTAGTGGAAAGGTCCTCTTCCATCGGCGGCGTTATGGCCCAGTTGGATAAGACCTTCCCCACCAATGACTGCTCCATGTGAATCATCTCTCCCAAACTGGTCGAGGTCGGCCGGCATTTAAACATTGAGCTTTTAACTTTATCAGAAGTGACGAGTGTCTCCGGGGAAGAAGGCAACTTTGAGATTAAACTTGTGCAGCATCCCCGGTATATTGACATGGAAAAGTGCATCGCTTGCGGTGTGTGCGCCGAAAAGTGCCCCAAAAAGGTGACCGACGAATATGATGCCGGTCTTGGCAAACGCAAGGCGGCCTATGTGAAATATGCCCAGGCGGTTCCTTTGAAGTATGCCATTGATGAAAAAAATTGTATCTACTTTAAAAATGGTAAATGTAAGGCCTGTGAAAAATTCTGCCCCGCTGACGCCGTTATGTTTGAGGATCAGCCCAAAGAACTCACCATTCACGCCGGGGCGGTATTGATCGCTCCCGGATGCAGCGTGTATGATCCCGGTGTTTATGATACCTATGGCTACAAAAAATCCCCCAATATTGTGACCAGCCTGGAGTTTGAACGCATCCTGGCGGCGACCGGACCCTTCAGCGGCCATCTACTGCGACCCTCTGATCACAAAGAGCCGCAGAAAATCGCCTGGATTCAATGTGTGGGCTCCAGGGATATGCACCCCGGTTCACAGCCTTTTTGTTCGGCGGTCTGCTGTACGTATGCCGTCAAAGAAGCCATTATAGCCAAGGAGCATCAGAAGGGGGAGCTGGACACCGCCATTTTTTATATTGACCTGCGCACCCACGGAAAGGATTTCGAGCGTTACTACAACCGGGCCCGGGAAGCGGGCGTACGTTTTGTGAAATCAAAAATCAGTACGATTCTGCCGGACGGCGATACGGACAATTTGCTGATTGCTTACACTGACGAAACCGGTCGGCGGATTGAAGAAACCTTTGATATCGTGGTTCTGTCGGTAGGCTTTAGCCCGTCAAAAGATGCCCTGGACCTGGCCCAAAAACTGGATCTTGAACTCGATCAATACCAGCTTGCCGTGACCAGCAGCTTTGAACCGGTACAAACATCCAAACCGGGTGTTTTTGTGTGCGGTACGTTTGAAAGTCCCAAGGACATTCCCCAGTCGGTGATTGAAGCGAGCGCTTCGGCGGCAATGGCAGAAAGCGTTCTGGCCGCGTCCCGCGGAACAATGATACAGACCAAGGAGGCCCCCGCAGAGATCGATGTGCGGGGAGCGGCTCCGCGGACCGGTGTGTTTGTCTGTAACTGCGGCACCAATATCGGCGGGTTTTTAGATGTCCCGGCGGTTGTTGAGTATGCCAAAACGCTTCCGAATGTCGTCTATGCCGATGATAATCTGTTCAGCTGCTCCCAGGACACACAGGAACAGATAACCCAAATTATTAAGGAGCAGAATCTTAATCGGGTTGTGGTGGCGGCCTGTTCGCCGCGCACCCACGAACCGCTCTTTCAAGAAACGGTCCTCAATGCGGGTATCAATAAATATCTCTTTGAAATGGCCAACATTCGCAATCAATGCTCCTGGGTTCACAGCGATCATAAGGACGATGCCACCGCAAAGGCCAAAGATCTGGTCCGTATGGCGGCGTCCAAAGCAAGTCTGCTTGAACCGCTGGCCGAGCCGGAGATAGCCATGAACCAGTCGGCGCTGGTCGTAGGCGGCGGCCTTGCCGGAATTACCGCGGCCAGAAATCTGGCCCGCCAGGGATACCGGGCCTATCTCGTTGAAAAGAACGATATTCTGGGAGGACAGGCCTTAAACCTGTATGAAACCTGGCAGGGTGAAGATGTTCAGAAACATCTGGCCGGTCTCATCCAGGATATAGAATCCGACCCCAACATCGACATCCTGACCGGCACCCAAGTAAAGAGAGTAGAGGGGTTTGTGGGTAATTTTCAAACAGTCGTTGACACCGCCGGCAAGGAGCAGGTGATCGAACACGGCGTAGCGATTATTGCCACAGGTGCTCAGGAGCTCAAACCGGACGAATATCTTTACGGTGAAGATCCACGGGTTCTGACCGGTCTGGAGTTGGATCGTAAATTTATTGATGATGATCCGGGCTTAAATGAGATCAATTCGGCGGTTTTTATTCAGTGTGTCGGTTCACGCATCAAAGAGAGACCATACTGCTCCAAAGTGTGCTGCACCCATTCCGTCAAAAGTGCGCTCAAATTAAAAGAAACAAAGCCCGAAATGAATGTCTTCATTATCTATCGGGATATGCGCACCTATGGATTGCGGGAGGAGCTGTATCGTGAGGCCCGCGCCAAAGGAATCGTATTTATTCGCTATGACGTTGACAAAGACCTGACCGTTGCCAAAGATCAAAAAGGTATAAATCTCCGCTGCACCAGTTATGTACTGCAGCGCGAGATTGAGATACGGCCGGACCTGCTGGTTCTGGCCACCGCCATGGTGGCACCGGCGGAAAATCCGCTTGCCCAGCTGTTCAAGGTGCCGGTCAATGACGACGGCTTTTTCGTAGAGGCCCATGTCAAACTTCAGCCCATAGATTTTTCTACCAAAGGGGTGTTTGTCTGCGGTCTGGCGCACGCGCCCAAACCTGTTGATGAAGCCGTTGCGCAAGGCCTGGGAGCGGCCTCACGAGCGGCGACACTGTTGTCCAAGGAAAAAGTTCTTGGTAATGCTATCGTCTCCAATATAGAAGCACAGCTTTGCAGAGGTTGTCAGCTGTGCCTGCAGGCTTGCCCCTATCAGGCGATTAGTTTTTTTGAAGACCGGGTTGCCTGTGAGGTGAACCAGGCGGTTTGTACCGGCTGCGGGTCGTGTGCCGTGGCATGCCCCACCGGCGCAGCCTCTATTCTGCATTTCGATGATCAGGAAGTGTTGACCATGGTGGAAGCGGCTTTTAATTGATTGAAGGGTTGGGGAGTTTTCGCTGTAAGACCGCTCAATGGATAATCATATTTTAAAACGTGTGAACTCGCATATAAAGGTTCGTAAAGAAAGAACAGAAGCTTTTGCAATAATATTAATTGGTTTGCTGAACGACCGCTGATCTCTTGCGATGGCAGTTTTTGGCAATACGTCTGTTCTTTCTAACGATCCTTAATATACTCAAACAGCACACGCTTTAAAATCTGATCATCCATTTCGCTAATTTACTAAACATTATGGAAAATATTACCAGAGGGCTGATCTATTTAACTAAACAACCAAATCCGGGAGGATTTACTTAATGGTTGAAGAATTCGAACCTAAAATAATAACATTTGCCTGTAACTGGTGTGCCTATTCGGCCGCCGATCTGGCCGGTGTCAGCCGCCTGCAATATCCGTCCAACATGCGCATCATCCGCCTGATGT
>JAQBHK010000181.1:0-2657 GCA_032127815.1 Desulfobacterales bacterium | reverse complement strand
GCACGAACGGCCTCCTTGATTATTCTGTCCTTCAGTGCCCTGTGTAGACCGTCTGGGGTCGTCAGATCCACAGGTCTGCCAAGGATTTCCGATAACCGCCGTTGCAACCTGGCCAGTCCGAATAGACCTACATGAGCTTCGGGTTGGAATTCCACCAGGATGTCCACATCGCTTCCGGGCTTGTCTTCGCCGCGAACAACGGACCCGAACAGATAGAGCGCCTTGACGTGATAGTCCTTAAGTACGGCTCGGTTCTCCTGCAGGATGGCCGCAGGTTTATTTGGCTTCATCGATTCTCTCCTTATTCAGGACATCGACCAGTTGGGTTTCTATCAGTTATACCTCTTCGGTGGCAAATGAATGGGCGATTCAATACACTCTGAAATTACTATGTAATTTACAGTTTTCCTCAGTTAATGTCAATGAGTTTACCCAAAGCAAAATCAAGAAGCGAATACAAAATCCCCGAATCCTGAATAAACACTTTTGGCAATTCAACCAGCCGCTTTTTAAGATTTGTCTCAAAAACCTTACAAATTGAAACCATATCTTTCAATTTACAAGGTTACGAGATTTTATCTATTTAAACAATTAATTAACTTCATCAATCTCTTCCGCAATCCGCCGGGCGGCTTCACGCGGGTCTTTGGCGTTCCGGATCGGGCGCCCGATGACCAGATAGTCGGCGCCGTTTTGAACGGCCTGGGCCGGTGTGGTGATCCGTTTTTGGTCATCCTTTCCCTGGGCGTCCCAGAGAGGCCTTATACCCGGGGTAACGGCAATAAAATCCCGGCCGAATTTTGCTTTCACGGATTTTACTTCAAGGCCGGAGCAGACGATTCCGGCGCAGCCGGCGGTGTTGGCCATCGCCGCCCGTTTCATGACCAGCGCGGAGATATCGCTGGAATATTCCGGGCTGAACCCGGCCGCCTGGATGTCTTTAGCGGAAACGCTGGTCAGGACCGTAACGCCGAGAACACCGACGCTCCGGCCGGCGGCGATAACCGCCGCTTTAAGCATTTCCGGTGTCTCACCGCAGTGAACCGTTGCAAACTGAACACCAAGGTCGGCAATGACTTTCATTGCGCCCGCAACCGTTGCCGGAATGTCGTGAAGTTTCAAATCCAGAAAAACACCGGCAGGACCGGACGCCTGAATCAGTTTGACGATTTCAGGCCCTGAACGGACAAACAGCTCCAGTCCGACTTTAAACATGCCCACATCATCCGTCAGCAGTATAAATAGGGGACGCCCTTTATGTTTTTACATTTAGGTTTAAGAGCGCTGATATCTCCAGCTTTTCACGCTCCGCGATTTGCCGTCCTCTTTGAACCGCCACACTAACAGTCGGCACGGAAATGCCAAGCCTGGCAGCGAGGTCGGTCAGCGTCATACCCAATTCCTTTACTGCCAAAAAACACAGCAGACTGCGGGTTTTGACTTTTTCCCTTGTTTTGTCAGGTCCCGTCATGTCCTGCACTGGAATTGCTTTCAGCTCGGACACCCATTGCATCAATTGCTCTAATCCAACTCCCCCGGCAGCTAATGCATATTTTTGCTGCAGCCTTTCCTGCGCCTTTGCCAGTACGTTTTCTACAAAATCACTATCGCCCAAAATGCGCTCGTCGCTCTTTTGATGAATGCCGGCTTTGCGTAAGGCTTGAATCTCCTTCCAGCCACCCGTACTGCGCAGCAGTCCACCCCCGATAAGGTCCGGACGCCTTCCTTGATCTATTCCCTTTTCAACAAATTCACGATAACGACGCCGGCCAGTTGATATGTGATCGGCAAAAAGATTGAGAACCGATCCGATTTCCTGCCATTCGTTCTGAATTTTTCCCGCAAGATTGCTATGGCCGCAGTACCGATATCGATCCAGTTCCTCCAGGGTTTTAACAATTTCCGCTCGCAGCGGATTAAGATGAATGTAGCGTACCAACTCCTTAAGATAGATGTCTTCCTGACAGAGTATCGATTTGTACCGGTTTTGAAATAGATGCCCGCTTCTGCGGTGTCGCCGGTTGAAGCGGCCTGCATATCCACTTAGCAAGCGCCGCATGAGGGTGGCAATGGGAGTATCGCCGGTTTTCAACAATAGATGAAAATGGTTCGGAATCAACGCCCAGGCATAGCACCGCGTTTTGCTCTGCGTTACAATCTCCCCCAGCCGTTGCAGGAAATCATCGCGATCCTTTTCATCGTAGAAAATCTTTCGCCGCTCGATACCACGCGCGATAATGTGATGCAACGCCCCGGGTGCATCTATTCTGGCTTGTCTCGGCATGATCCTCATTTAACATCTTCGAAAGCCCCCGTAAATATAAATATATAAAGGGCGTCCCCTCTATCTCCCTCTATCTTAACCGGCAGATAGTGATGGCTGGAACTGCGGGTTCTGCGGTTTTTACGCGAAAGCGTTATTCAATATGGCGAGCGCATCTTCATGGGAAACGGGCAGCGGGTTAAATCCAAGGGCCGGATCTTTAACGGCTTTTTGCGCAATCTCTTCGAAAACGTCCTTGCCCACGCCGGCCTCGGTCAGGGTGCGGGGAAGGCTGGTGCTTAGATAAAGATCGTTTTTCATTTCCCGCAGGCTGGCGATGGTTTTTTGCGGCCGCTCCCCGGGCGGCGTGGCAATATATTGCTCCGCTCCGGCC
>JAQBHK010000180.1:0-14913 GCA_032127815.1 Desulfobacterales bacterium | reverse complement strand
TAAAACCATCGACGCCGCCAAGGAAGGCGAAGCCATCAATATATTCATCCGGCGACCCAGTCAGGGGTTTTTGGTTATTAAAACAATTAAATAGTTGGTAATATTTTATAACTACTAAATTTATGCTTCGCCGGCACAGTTTGAAACGCTCTATACATGTAATACCTCAATCGATCGAACCAAGGAGGGCAACAAAATGGAAACAACGACATTTTCAATACCGAAGATATCCTGCGGTCACTGCGTAAAGAGCATCCAAAACGAGCTGGATGAAATCGAGGGCGTAAAAAGTGTGAAGGGCGATCCCCAGAACAAAACCATTACAGTTGCATGGGAATCTCCGGTCACCCTGGATCAGATTAAAGCGACCTTGGAAGAGATCAATTATCCGGCCGCGGAATAGTAAATAAAACTATGGCTGTTCAAAAAATTACATTGCCCATTGGCGGCATGACCTGTGCCAACTGTGCCGCCAACATCGAACGCGGTTTAAAAAAGCTTGCCGGCGTCAAAGACGCAAACGTCAACTTTGCATCAGAACAGGCTGCGGTTGCTTTCGATTCTAAGGCGCTGCACGTCAAGGATATCGTTGCAAACATCGCCGGTTCCGGTTTTACGGTAACAACCGGCAAAGTTGAATTCCCTGTTACCGGGATGACCTGTGCCAACTGTGCCGCCAACATCGAAAGAGCTTTAAACAAGAAAACATCCGGAGTTACCACTGCCTCCGTCAACTTTGCCACGGAACGAGTTACGGTTGAATATGTTCCGGCACTGGCAACCGTTAATGATATCATCGCGTCTATAGAAAAAGCCGGCTATGGTGCCATTGCGCCGGATGATGCCCTTGATGAAGAAGATGCCGAACAGGCGGCACGCCGTGCGGAAATAAAAGATCAGACGCAAAAGTTTGTCATCGGCCTTTTATTTACCGTTCCTCTGTTCGTTTTAAGCATGGCCCGCGACTTTAACCTGGTAGGCGCCTGGAGCCATGCCGCCTGGGTAAACTGGCTTTTTCTGGCTCTGGCCACACCGGTCCAGTTTTACACCGGCTGGGATTATTACGTAGGCGGGTTTAAAAGCTTAAAAAACAGAAGCGCCAACATGGATGTTCTGGTAGCCATGGGGTCATCGGTCGCCTACTTTTACTCCTTTGCTGTTCTTGTAACTCCCTCTTGGAATCAGCACGTTTATTTTGAAACATCGGCCGTCATCATAACCCTGATTAAGCTGGGCAAAATGCTTGAATCGCGCACCAAGGGGAGAACCGGCGGCGCCATCCGCAAGCTGATGGGGCTGCGCCCCAAGACCGCTACGATCATCGCAGATGGGATCGAAAAAGAGATTGCCTTAACCCTGGTCAAAAAAGATGACATTGTCGTTGTCAGACCAGGAGAGAGAATTCCGGTGGACGGCGTTGTTCTTGAAGGCGCATCAGCGGTGGATGAATCGATGCTGAGCGGCGAACCGCTTCCGGTCGATAAACAGGCCGGTGACATGGTCGTCGGCGGAACCATCAACGGCCAAGGCTTGTTAAGGTTTACCGCCACCCGCGTCGGCAAGGAGACCGCCCTGGCCCAGATCATACGACTGGTTCAGGAAGCCCAGGGTAGCAAAGCACCCATCCAGGCCCTGGCCGACCGTGTGGCGGCGATCTTTGTGCCTGGGGTGATCAGCATCGCCCTGGTTACCTTTGTCCTGTGGTGGGGAATTACCGGCGAGTTTGTACCGGCCATGATTCGACTGGTGGCCGTATTGGTAATTGCCTGTCCCTGCGCGCTGGGGTTGGCGACGCCTACCGCCATAATGGCCGGCACCGGCAAAGGGGCTGAAAAAGGTGTTCTGTTTAAAACCAGCGAAGCCCTGGAAATGGCGACAAAACTAGATACCATCGTGCTGGATAAAACCGGAACCATTACCATGGGAAAACCGTCTGTCGTGGATGTCATTCCTTTGAGCCCTGTATGTGAAACCGAAGATCAGCTTTTAAAAATAGGTGCTTCCGTTGAACAGGGATCCGAACATCCGCTGGGCAAATCCATCGTCAATGAGGCCCTCTCTCGAGGAATTAAACTTGCCGATCCTAAGGATTTTAAAGCTTCCGGCGGCCTGGGCGTTCAGGCTGTGATAAACGGCGGCTTTGTGAGCATCGGAAAGCCCAATTGGTTTCAGGAATTAGGCATCGACATTGCGAGCGTGGCCGACCAGATCAGCACCCTGCAATCTGAAGGCAAAACCGTTATGGTGGTGGCGAAAGACCAACAGCTCGGCGGCTTAATTTCCGTATCAGATACGCTGAAGCCGGAATCGAAAGAGGCCATACGGCAGCTTCACAACCAGAACCTGGGAGTCGTTATGCTCACCGGAGACAATCTTCAGACTGCCCGGGCGATTGCCTCCCAGGTCAACATTGATGATATCCTGGCTGAGGTCCGCCCCGCAGAAAAATCGTTAGCCGTTAAAAATTTGCAGAAAAAGGGCCTCAAGGTCGGAATGGTAGGGGACGGAATCAACGACGCCCCGGCCCTTGCCCAGGCCGACGTCGGATTTGCCATCGGTACCGGAACTGATGTCGCCATTGAAACCGCCGACGTTATTCTCTCCAGCGGAAGTCTGATCGGCGTTTCCCGGGCTATATGGCTCAGCCGGGCCACCATGAAAACCGTCCGGCAAAATCTTTTTTTTGCGTTTCTTTATAATGCCCTGCTGATCCCGGTGGCCGCGGGGATTCTGGCGCCTTTTGATTTTTTCCCCATTTTTTTAAGGCAGCTCCATCCTATCCTGGCGGCTCTGGCCATGGCGCTGAGCAGTATTTCCGTAGTTACCAACAGTTTACGGTTATACAATGCCAAAATAGACTAGCCCATGAAAGAACCCGGACGGCCCCGCTTGCGGAGTTTATGGGATATTTCCGTGGACAAAGCCAGAAATTTGGTCTAAAAATGCTTCCATAATACAAGCGCAAAACCGGACTGACTATGAATGAATTCCTAATCTGGTGGCAGTATTTGCCGCAAAAAATGGACCCGGTTATTTTTGAAATCGGGTGGTTTAAAATTCAGTATTATGGATTGATGTATATTGTAGGCTTTGCCGTTAGCTACCGTCTGGTGGTGTTGCGTATTAAACGCGAAAAACGCTTCCATGTTTCAGTTGAGCAGATTCAAGATCTCATGTTGTTCATGATCCTCGGGCTTATTGTGGGAGCACGCCTGGGATACGTGCTGTTTTACAATCTATCCTATTATCTTTCGCACCCTCTTGAAATATTACTTCCCTTTGGATTTTCAAACGGTATCACTTTTACCGGCATTGCAGGGATGTCTTATCACGGCGGCCTTGTTGGTATCATCATCTTCAGCTGGCTGCATATTCGCAAAACCGAGCTTGGTTTTTGGAATACGGCCGATTTGTTTGCACCCATCGTTCCGCTGGGGTATACATTCGGCCGTATCGGTAATTTTATTAACGGCGAATTATACGGCCGCATAACGTCGGCACCGGTCGGCATGTATTTTCCCTTGGCGACGGGGCCCCAACTCCGTCATCCCTCGCAGCTTTACGAAGCCTTTTTCGAAGGCATATTTCTGTTTGTCATCCTGTGGAACGTTAGAAATATTAATGCTCCCAGGGGCTCAATGCTCGCCTTGTATCTAATCGGCTACGGAACCGTTCGGTTCTTTATTGAATATTTCCGCCAGCCCGACGCCCATATAGGCTTTGTCTGGTTTTCGTTTTCCATGGGGCAGATACTTTGCGGTTTAATGATCGCAGGAGGGATTCTGCTTTATCTGTTTTTAGGCCGGCTTGAGAAGAAGAGAACCGTTGAGGTGTAACCCTGATGAAGCTTCAACCCTAATTGAATTTTAAAAAGAGAAAGGCGACTATTAGCACATGAAGGCTAATAATCGCCCTGGTTGCGGCTGGCAGTGTTAGATAGCTTCTCTTAGTTTTTTGCCGGCTTTGAACTTTACAGCGTTCCTGGCCTTAATTTTGATCACAGCACCCGTCTGAGGATTGCGGCCTTTGCGCGCTTTGCGGCGGGTTTTTTGAAAGGTGCCGAATCCTACCAGAGTTACCTTGCCGTCTTTCTTTTTGAGCGCTTTAGTAACGCTGGCGGTAAAAGATTCCAAGGCAGCAGCAGCAGCAACCTTGGTAATTGCCGCATCTTTTGACATTTGTTCTACTAATTCTGCTTTCGTCATCTGATTTTCCCCCTTGTTTTGATTTGGATTATGGACGAATTCCCCTGCTTCGGTTTTTGTTATAACAACAAAATGACAAAGTCAATATGTAAACTGCTGCTAATTAAGGTTTTACAAGAAGAAATCAGTGAAAACACGCTTTCTACGGCCGTTTGGCTGGAACACATGCTCTTTGGAAGCTGTTAATTAGCGCCAACTCGTTCAAACTGCGGGCAAACCCAATTCTTTGCATCGTTAGATTTACCGCGGCTTTGTGCCAAATGACCACAGCTTATAACTGTGTTGCTCAGCCGTTATGAACCAATCAGAAAGGCAGACTGTCCGGGCCGGACAGAAAGCAGAGGTCTTATTGAAATATTTTTTGCAATTTACGTAGCAATAGTGATATTGAGTAACATCGCCATTAAGGCACGAAAAACCGAGTAAATATATCATGAAAAAAAAAGACTATTATCAGATTTTGAGGGTAGACTCTCAGGCCGATCAAAAGCAAATCAAGGAAGCATACCGGCACCTGGCCTTTCAATACCATCCTGACCGCAACCGGGAAGACCCGCAAAGTGCCGACCGGATGAAAAGTATTAACGAGGCCTACGCTGTCCTTTCAGACCCGCAAAAAAAGCGCCAATATGATGCCATGAAACAGCAGTTCGGATCTTCGGCCTACAGTCAGTTTAGAAAAAATTACTCTGAACAGGATATTTTCAGCGGTTCAGATATTCATCACATCTTTGAAGAAGTCTCCAGGGCCTTTGGTTTAAGAGGTTTCGACGATATTTTTAAGGAGTTTTATGGTCCGGGGTACAAAACTTTTGAATTTAAAAAATCAGGAATTACCGGGGGGGGGTTCTTTTTTTTCAGCCGCCTGGGGCGCGGCGGTCATCCTAAAATGCAACTTCCTTTGGGCGGGACGCTGGGCAAACTCTCTCGATTTGTTTTGAAGCAAATCAGCGGCGCCGCCTTCCCCGAAAACGGGATTGACACAAATGATGCCATTCAACTAACCCCCCAGGACGCTCTCAAAGGGGGGCCGTATGCCTACTTTCATAAAAAAAAGTCTAAAAAGCTGGTTGTTAAAATCCCGCCGGCCGTTAGGGAGGGGCAGAAAATTCGACTTGCCGGAATGGGTGAGGACGGCCAAGACGGCGGCGCGCCCGGCGATCTGTATCTGACAGTCAAAATCAAAAGACCGCTGCTGAATCAAATGAAGAATTTACTTGCCGGCCTCCGCAAATAAATTATTTAATACCTCAATGGAAAGCTTCTAATCCAGTAACACCATAACATACCAAATCGGATGAAATTCTCCCTTTTTGTCAAATTCGACCTTAAATCCCAGGGGCTCCAGCGTCTTTCCGATGTCCACTTCATAGCCGTCCATGGACGGTCGGGCCAGGTGGGGATAGCGGTGTGGAAAGCCTGGCGCCATTAAAGTCAACCGACTCGACTTTCGAGTCGTTAAAGTCCGCCCCTCTCAGATCTGCCATATGGAAACTGGTTTTCAGCAAACATGCGTGGTTTAACCGTGCATTTCGCAACGTTGCACTTTTAAAATTCGACATGGTGATTTCGGTATTTGAAAGATCCGATTCGGACAAATCGGCACCGATCATCTCGGTTGCGGCAATGACAGCCCCTGACAGGTTCGCTCCGCGTAAATTGGCAAGATTCATCTCCGTAAAGCGAAAGCTTGCGCCACGAAGATCCGCCGACTCAAGCGTCGCTTTTTCGAAATACGCATTGTGGAGAAAGACATTCTCCATCCGTGCCCGGCTGAGGTCAGACTTGGAAAAATTTGCAAAATGGAGGCTGGCCCCTTTGAGGCGGGCATCTTGGAGATCTGCACACAAAAAAATGGCCCATTGAAGGTTTGCTTCCACCATGCTGGCAGCGTTGAGCTTCGCCGCCTTAAAATTGGCGGTTCGAAGGTTCGTCCGATCCAGGTTTATCCCTGCCAGATTCGCCCTTTCAAGGTTGGCTTGTTGGAGATTCTGTCGGGACAAATCGCGGCCGCTCAAATCGGCCTGCGCGCCCCGTTCTCCGCCGGATTCCAGCCATTTTCGATGATCCTCAAGTACAGCCGCCAGTTCTTCCTTGTCGATTTTAACACAGCTCATCATACTGATTTCGCCTTTCAATTTTTTCGTTTTAGAGAAAGAATACAGGTAAGACGTTAACGGCAGACAAAAGGTTACACCCATCTGTGCCTAAATTCAGGGCTCCTGACCTGGCGCAAATTCAGATTCAACATATTTTAATGAAGAATCCACACCTTGAGAGCATATAGAAGATGGCCTCACACCATGTCAGGTCAAGGTAACTTGCTGCCGGGTGGCTGACTAAGCCTTTCCCGGGAGGGCTTCAATGTCCCTCACAACTACGAACCAGAGCCAGGTTCGAACCGATGTTCGATGTTCAAATTGTTGCATCTGAAATTACGACTCAACCTTCATATCACATTGAAATTACGTATACAGGTCAGGAGTTCTGAATTTATCTCGATCGTTTCGTGGGGACTTGAATACTGTTGAGAGAGTCGAGTATCGGCTTAACTTCAAGGCGGTGCTCCGGGGGTATCATCAAGACCTTAATCGGCTGGTTGGCGATCAGGCTGGTACCGGCGACTTTCAGCTTGCTGCTTTTATATTTTTGAAGATTTTGCTCCTTTGCCGTCACGGCCAGGACATCACTTAGATTGCCCGTAAAGCCATAAGCATCGATGTGTTCGATATACTGCAGACATACATTATTCACTGTCAGCACCAAAGGATCCATTTCAGCGTATCCGGCCTCTTGACAGTCGTGTTTTGAAACCATACACCGGCAGCCGAAAGGTCTTCGCGAATAAACGATGCATTTATCATTTTTCAATAGCGGACAGGATCCCCAGGCCGGATCGCTGGACTCTAAGGGAAGATCCTTGCCCAGTGCACAAAGTTGGGCAAGTTTGTTGGTCGTTATCACGGGCTGAAAGCGCTTGCTGCCGAGCACCGACTGCAGCTTTTCAAACAGACTCGACTGCCCGCTTGAAAGCAGATGCCGGGCAATTCTATAACCTTCAAGAGTCGTTACGGTTACATTGCAGGTGCAGCAATGGGCACAATGTTTTTGGCATGCCAGGTCCAGCTTGCCGGTAAAATCATCATACACTCTGTAAATTTGGTCCAAAACTGCCAGTTTGGTATTGATGTCCATTGCTCTTGCTCGCCTTTTCTCAAACACCTTGACTTTTTCAAAGGTCTCATAAATTATAACAGTCACTGCTTATCAGTATGAAAATGATAACACAAGATTGATCCGTTATACGGGGGAAACCAAACAGGGGGATACTATGAAAAGCAATGTTTATTTTATCGATTTGCGGGCAACGCCTAAAGAGAATCTGGTTGGCAAGCTGGCACGGTTAATGAATACGGCCGGGCTTTCTGAAAAGATAAAAGCAAGAGATCTTGTTGCAGTGAAGCTCCACTTTGGTGAGCTGGGAAATACTGCTTTCATCCGGCCTGTGTTTTTGCGTAAAGTTGTGGAAACCATTAAAAGTGCCGGCGGATTTCCATTTCTAACCGATGCCAATACGCTGTATGCGGGCACTCGCAGTGACTCTCCGCAGCATCTTACAACAGCTATTCAAAACGGCTTTGCTTATGCCGTGGTGGATGCCCCTTTAATCATCGCCGACGGGCTTAGAGGCAAAAGCGAAACCGCTGTTGTTGTCAATCAGAAAAACTGTAAAAGGGTATACATCGGATCGGAGATTGTCGCTGCCGATGCCCTTATATCGGTAGCCCACTTCAAAGGCCACGAGCTTTCCGGTTTCGGCGGAACTATTAAAAACCTGGGAATGGGCTGCGCGTCGCGCCGGGGAAAACTGGAACAGCATTCCAACGTGGCGCCCAAGGTTAAAAAGAAGAAATGCGTCGGCTGCGGGGACTGCGTCAGCCACTGCTCTGTACAGGCCCTGGCGTTGCATCAGGAAAAGGCGGCACTGGACTCCAAAAAGTGTATCGGTTGTGGAGAATGTATCCTCATCTGCCCCGAAAGCGCCATTGAAATCCTTTGGAATCAGGCCATACCCGTTTTTCTGGAAAAAATGGTGGAATACACCATGGGTGTTTTAAAAAATAAAGAAGGCAAGGCCTTGTATCTGAATTTTATCAACAATGTATCGCCGGCGTGCGATTGCTACGGCTATAATGATGCACCCATCGTCAGGGATATCGGCATCGTTGCCGCCGTTGATCCGGTGGCCATCGACCAGGCATCTGTCGATCTTGTAAATCGCGAACAGGCTCTGCCGGACTCTATTCTGAAAACCAACATGCAAGGCGGTGAGGATAAGTTCAGGGGCGTTTATCCCGCAATAGACTGGGAGATCCAGCTCGATTACGCGGAACAAATCGGCCTTGGAAGCCGCAAGTATGAACTAATAAAGATTTAACTCAAGTATTGTTGCCGAGCTACTCCGGTCCTGTCATTTTATTGAAGGACGATATGAATGCCGTTGTAGAGTCTGGTGGGGCGCGATATCCATACCTTCATATATCGGCAACGTTGCTTTACCGGAAAGTTCTCTGACAGTGCTGCCGAAGAAATAGTTCAAAATATCATTGAGCCGGGTCCGCAGAACGGAATACGAATAATGCCGGGCGGCAACTTTATAATTATAATTAACCATTTGTTCTCTGCGCTCTGGTGTTTCCAGAATTTCAACGACACTTTGGACGGTTTTCCTTGAGAGATATCCATCCATAACCGCCAAATCAAAGCCCAGCGGCTCGATATCCCTGACAAAAGTGGCATAGCGGTTGACCAATATCGGCTTTTTGAAGTAAATGGCTTCTAAAAAAGCATTGCCGAAGCCTTCATAAAGGCTGGGATAGGTGATAAAGTCCGCGAAAGGGTAAACATCCCAGAGCGAATATTCGCACTCACCGTTGCCATTGTTGCTCAACGGATCTGCTATCCGGGTTGTGATTAGCTGCAGGTTGACATCATGTTCGCGGGCATATTCTTGCAGCCATTCGGCGTACTCATAACCTTCATCTCCGGCTTCATGGGATACTACCAGTTTATAGCCGGGATCTTTCAACTCCTTGACCAATTCAATGGCATATTCAATCCCTTTGCGCTGCACGATGCGAGTGGGCTGCAAAATCATCTTGTCATTCGGTTCCAGGCCAATCGCTTTTCGGAAAACACGGGCGGCTTCAATGTCAGGCCTGGGAGGATTTTCAAAGTCCAGAACATTGGGGATGATGATCGATGCAATCCCTGTGCGCAGAGCCAGCTGCTCCTGAGCTTCGGAATTGATCACAACATGTTTGATATTGGGCAGGTTGGGTGGAAAAGCCATGCGAATATAGTCGCTCAGAGCATTCACGGAAAAACGGATCCTCTCCCATGAAAAATCGTGATGGTGGGCAATGGTGGGAATCTGTGTTTCAGCAATTGTTTCCGTCAATGCCAGTCCCAGCGGAACATGCATTGGAATACTGAGGACATTTTCCGCGATCAAAATATCCAGGTTGAAATCTTCGATAAACTGGTAAAGACAAGTTTTTAATTGGGATCGCAGAGTGTGAATCTCTTGGGTTACGGATGGCGTGCGTCCAACAGTGCCCGCTACCTGAGAATTGATCCAGGCATTTTTATCGTGCTGGAAATACGCTTCAGGGACCAGCAGGCTTCTACCAGCATCACGGTCTAATTTGCCGGCAAACCAGAAACAGCTGTGCCCGCTGTGTTCAAAGACGTTCGCCCACTTGCTTGCTTCCAGCGTGACGCCGTCTGTGCCTGCAAAACGGGTGGAAACAAATCCGATATTCTTGCCCATATTATATTTACTTTCTAAGTTGACGATCTTTATTGTTTTCCACTAAAGCTCAATTAATCGGGCATGAATAGTTAGTTGATTGCATAGCTACCAATCAACATTTTACAATCCATATGTCAACATATAGTTGTCTGTCAATTAAAAAAACCTATATATTGCGGTTTTTATTTATAAACAATCTGCTCCTTCCCTGCATGAAGAGATTTTTGATGGGCTATAGGCTGTCTTGCAGTGGGGGGCTGGAGGTGATTGGCTTTGTGTAGAGAGCTTTGACGTGGAATGATGGCAGATTCCACCCTTCTGGAGTATAATCGCTAATTTAATATCCGTGCAACGATATGTTATCATTATAAATAAAGCATGAGCCTGCTCAATGGAAATACACTCATAAAACGGCCGCTTATCCTTGTTGGTTACAAAAACAATAAAAACCACAAAAAAAGGCGTTCCATTATAATTAGATGGAACGCCCTTTTTTAATTCAAAAATATAAACTAAACCACAGTGACATTTACCGCTGCAGGACCTTTTTGCCCCTGCTCTATGTCAAAAGTAACCCGGTCGCCTTCATAGAGGGTCTTGAACCCGGTTGCATTGATACCTGAATGATGAACAAATACATCCGCGCCATCTTCCTGCTCAATAAAGCCATAACCTTTGCTGCTATTAAACCATTTTACAATTCCATTAGCCATAGTGACACGCTCCTTTCACAAAAAATTATCATAGTTCCAAACTGCAGGTTGCCGCTTTGACAAATGGATCTTGCCTTCAGAGCGAAACCGGTCCGCCAATTAAGAACGGGCCTTTATTGATTAATTTGCATTATATTATTTTTTTTAAAAAAATCAAGCTGATTATAGAACCATTTTTTTACATTGCGACTGTTAAAAAGTGACAGTGTAGAAAAATGCGAAGGCACTATTGGCGAGACCTTAAATAGTCCTAAATTTAGCTTCTAATTAATCGAGCTTGGCCCACTTGTTCTGTGCTGTTAAACGGCCACCGGTACCACACTTTGCGCATTCGACATCAAAGGGTCTTTCATCTGTTGGTATTTCGATAGAAGCTTTACATTTGGGACATTTAATGGCCAGCCTCTTTACGCCGGCGGCACTGCCTCCGATAAACGTGAGGATCGCTTTGCGAACAGACTCTCGGTCATCGTCACCGCCGGCAGCTTTTAATTTTTCGTATTCTTCGGTTGTAAGAACAAACTTAATGTCCAACGTGGTCGAATTTTCCAGCGCGTTGTTAAGCTCCTCAAGGGCAGTGGCAAGATTTGAAAATTTCATATCTCCTGCCTGCATTTTTTGCTGGATCATGTTAGTCAGATCTTCAGCAGACAGCCATTGGTTTTCTAAGTTGATTCTGGCCTCTTCTAAATTTATTGCATTCATTCGACCCCCTTTGCTGTTGATAAAACCTCTAACTCGAATCTAATAACCCAATAAAGTCAATTTTTTAATATGTTCGGATCGCTAAGCATATTAATAAATATTTTTATTTTTGTCCACTGTTATCACCTGAAGTATAATAACTGAAACACCTGTAATCACCACTAACATCAAGAACAAACGCAGCAGGTTCTGTACTAATTGATCAAAGGTAAATCATCATACATTTTATAAAATTGCTCCTTTTTTGCAAAGCGCTCTCTTAAGATACTTTTTTTAAGAAAATCAAGACCAGAAACAACTTTTTGAAGAAAAGTATATGGCAATATATATTGTGTATCAACATGAACATAATACAATATATTGTATTTAAAAGCAATTGATTCAATAGCCGCGGAATTCTGCTTGACAAATACTTTGATCCTTATTAATTGTACCCTCTTGGTAAAATCGAAATGGTGTTTTCGAAGCCATTTATGTTAATATAAACAGCGAAAGGAGAGAAAGACTTATGTCAAATTTAATTCCACCTCATGGCGGCAAGGGCTTAACTTGTTGCCTACTTGAAGGCGCTGAATTGGAAGCGGAAAAGAAAAAGGCCAAGGGCCTTAAAAAGATCTCTATTTCACCACGCTCAAAGGGTGACTTGATTATGATGGGGATCGGGGGATTCAGCCCACTGACCGGTTTTATGACCAAAGCGGACTGGAAAGGTGTTTGTGATAATTATCAACTTGCCGACGGGACCTTCTGGCCCATTCCGGTGACGCTGGATGCATCCAAAGAAGATGCTGACGGTATTAGTGCAGGCGATGAGATTGCACTTTACGATCCGGAAGGCGATGAAATCATGGCCACCATGAAAGTCACCGAGAAGTATGAAATGACTGGAGCCGACAAAAAGTTTGAATGCGAGAAGGTTTTTATGGGGGAAGGAACCCCGACGACCGAGGAATTCTGGAAAATTGCCAAAGACGATCACCCCGGCGTCCAGATGGTCATGGAACAGAATGATGTTAACCTCGCCGGTCCCGTCAAAGTGTTGAGCGAAGGTGAATACCCCGTCGAATTTGCAGGTATCTATATGCGGCCCGAAGAATCCCGCAAGATCTTCGACGATAAAGGCTGGACCGAGGTTGCCGCGCTGCAGCTCAGAAATCCCATGCACCGCTCCCACGAATACCTGTGCAAAATTGCCGTTGAAGTCTGCGACGGTGTCTATATTCACTCGCTGGTCGGCAATCTGAAACCGGGTGATATTCCAGCCGATGTTCGCGTCAAATGCATCGCTGCCCTTGTAGAGGGCTATTTTGTGGATAAGAACGTGGTTCAGGGCGGTTATCCCCTTGACATGCGCTATGCCGGCCCCCGTGAAGGCCTTTTGCATGCCACCTTCCGTCAGAACTACGGCTGCTCCCGCATGATTATCGGCCGGGACCATGCCGGTGTGGGTGACTTTTACGGCATGTTCGAAGCCCAGACCATCTTTGACAAGCTTCCGACCTCTGATGATCCCGGCAAAATGCTGCTGTGCAAACCCTTGAAGATCGACTGGACCTTCTACTGCCACAAGTGTGACGGTATGGCATCCTTAAGGACGTGCCCCCACGGCAAAGAAGACCGGGTGATGCTTTCCGGAACCATGCTGCGCAAAATGCTCTCAGAAGGCCTCGAGCTTCCCGATCATTTTGGACGGGATGAAGTTGTTGTAATTCTGCGACAGTACTATGAAGGGCTGACTGAAAAAGTTGAAATCAAGATGCACGGCGCTGCTACCGGCGAAAAAAAATAATTTTTCATAATCCTGACAACAAAAGCAGTTTGACCTGCAACAAAAAAGGAGATGTCGCCTGACATCTCCTTTTTTTATGCATACGGCTTATTTCTAATCTTTCTCCAAGTCTCGAAGAACTTGCTCAAAAATCGGTCTGATTGCCGGAATGCGTTCTCTCACGGTCACCCAGACAGCCTCACGGTCAACACCAAAATAAAAATGGATGAACTTGTCGCGCATTCCCTGGCCGAAAATCAACAGCCGGAGTCTGCAAATTAACGTCTACCTGCTTGAGTCGTTATTCGGTATGTGTTTCTGAAATAATTCAGCAAACCGATATGTTCTTCGCAGAGCAGGGGAGAAATGCTGGATATGAGCATACCTTCGGAGAAAAGTGTGTTGATTCCGATGCCATTACCAAGGAAAGAAAAGCTTCCGGTCGATTCTTAGAAGACGAAAAGTGGCTGGTGGTGATACGTAATGGATATTTGAATAGTGTCAGATTTGGTTTGAACTATAATTTTTAGATGCAAGGTCGAATTTCAGTTTTTACAGTCTGTTCAACCTTCATCTTTCAAAACAACCCCGTATGGCATAAATGCAACCTGTGAATACTTACAAAACAACTTAGTTCTCATGCGGCCTGCTCCTCGGCACGGACTAAGCGTGCTGTTGACGCGTAGGCTCCAAGCCTTCAGCGATAGTGACAAATCACTGATCAGAAGTCTAAGGTCAGTGATCAGGAGCCAGCAACTAGTAACGAGCAACAAGCAACCCGTATCTCGCATCCTTTATCTTGCATCTTGTATTCTTTATCTTATATTGTGTATCATGCATCATGCACAATGAATCTTGTATCCAGGCTGAATCGGGATTTTCGCTGCTCTCCAACATGCATGGTAGCATCTATTAACCAAGTACCAAAAAAAAGGAGCAGGATTATGGCAAAGATTACATTGAAAGGCGAACAGACTGAAACCGTTGGCTATTTGCCGGACGTTGGTGAAAATGCCCCTGATTTTACCCTAACCGGCAAAGATCTTTCCGATACAACCCTCAAAGATTTTGCAGGCAAACAAATCGTTTTAAATATCTTTCCAAGTATCGATACTGAGGTATGTGCAACTTCGGTTCGCAGATTTAACGCCGAAGCAAGCAAGCTTGACAACAGCGTCGTCCTTTGTGTCTCTGCAGACCTGCCTTTTGCACACAAAAGGTTTTGTGCAGCCGAAGGTCTGGATGACGTGATTTCGCTTTCAAGCTTTCGTTCCGAGGCTTTTGGAAAGGATTACGGCTTAAGAATAACGAGCGGACCGCTAGCCGGGTTGTTAGCCAGAGCTATTGTTATTATAGATGAATCCGGGAAGGTCGTTTTCACGGAACAGGTCCCGGAAATTGTACAGGAGCCAAATTACGAGGCTGCTTTGGCAGCATTGTCGTAAATATCCTGGCCCAGAGAACCAAGCTTTGATTTCATCCCATAGGGGTGTACCGATCTCAAATGCAGTAAGTTAAATTCCAAATAACAAATAGCAAATAGCAAACAAATAACAATGACCGAAATTCAAAAATCCAAACAATATCTCGGCCTGGAAGGTTTGGTCATTTAATATTGGAATTTGAAATTTATTTGTAATTTGCCTGCCCGCCGTCTTTTTGGCGGGGTGCTTGGAATTTGTGGTTTTAGACACAAAACTCCAAGGC
>JAQBHK010000179.1:0-16984 GCA_032127815.1 Desulfobacterales bacterium | reverse complement strand
CCTGAACCTTTAAACCCTGAACCTTTGAACCCTGAACCTTTAAACCCTGAACCTTTGAACCCTGAACCTTGAACCGCTCAACCTAGGTTTATGTATTACCAAAATCCTCCGGGTCTAAACTCTTCAACATTTCTGTCCACTGTTTTCCCTTTTCAGACTTATCCTCGGGCTCTCCCCCCTGAGCTGTTAGCTCGGACTTTTTGATTACCTTGTCAGACACAAAAATGGGAGCTCCGACCCTGAGAGAAAGAGCCAGTGCATCGCTGGGTCTTGCATCAATGGCCATTGCGTTGTTCTTATGCGAAATACGGATTAAGGCAAAATAGGTGTTGTTTTTCAGATCACATATTTCTATGCGTTCTATCTTGGCTTTTACAAGGTCTAAAAATTTTTTTAATAGATCATGAGTCATGGGCCTGGAGAATTGAATGCCTTCCATCTCACTGGCAATAGCATGTGCTTCCAGAAACCCTATCCGTATGGGCAAGGCTCTTTCCCCGTCAACCTCCTTTAGAATGACGATGGGGTTTTTTGTTAATGGATCCATAGTTAATGCTGAAAGTACCATGGGCCTTAACATGTTTATGTTTCCTCTCTTTATTGTTGATTATGTCTAAGAACCCGACTACCCGTATTTAAATAAAGACCTTTGCACAACGTCCCCTTTTGCCCAATTTCTGCGTCAGACTCAGATTTTGCACAAAGTGGAGCTTTAGCTCTATCCTCGAAATACTCAATGTATTCATATGGTTAAAAGCTTAGAGTTGACTCGGGGCGTCCACCGCTGCGTCTTCCTCTGCCCCGAGAATCTTCAGTGCGGAAACGTGTTTTTGCTCATTTCTATTCAAGCCAAGCTGGTTTGTTGGGCATCGGGTTGCCTTGGCTGAAGTTACCGGCCTTATGAGGTAAATTTCTGAATAATGTTATATATATATTAATAGAAATACTAATCAAGCTTTATTTCAAAAATGTACAGATATTGTGCTTATTTTGGCTTGACATACTATATATAGTATGGAAGAATAAAAACTTCACTTCACGCCATCATGCTTTCAAAACTGGAGAATACAATGGATTCAAAAGGAAAAATATTGGTTACGGATGAGGGACATTTCGATTTAACCGGCTATGAGTGGGATGATCAACTATTTTCGGATATCCTTATCCAAGAAAACCCCATTGAAGCAGACCAAGCCCTGGATATCAGCCGATTTCTGAGAGAAAAAATCACCAACATGGAAAGCCGGACCATCAGCATGGCCGTTGTAGATAATATTCTCAAAAACAAGTTGAGGGAATATGGCTTCACTAAAACTTTACCGATTCGACTGGATAAATCAATCTTTATAAAGAATGGATTGGTTCTTACCGGTAATGCCGAAAACGTGTTGGAAAGAAGATATCTTAAGAAGGACAACAAAGGTAAAGTAGTTGAAACTCCAAAGGATATGTTCAAAAGAGTGGCCCGGCACGTTGCCAAGGCAGAGAACAAGTACCAAGATGACGCTGACGCGAAAAAGATGGAAAATGTTTTTTACAACATTATGACGGAGCTTAAATTTTTACCTAATTCACCCACGCTGATGAATGCAGGACGCGAACTGGGCCAATTGGCGGCCTGCTTTGTCCTTCCGGTTGAAGATAGCCTTGATGGAATTTTCGATTCTTTAAAGAATGCCGCCATTATCCATAAATCGGGTGGTGGTACCGGATTTTCTTTTTCTAAATTGCGGCCAAAAGACAGCCGGGTTGGAACAACCGGCGGCGTTGCTTCAGGCCCGGTTTCGTTTATGAAAATTTTTAACACGGCCACCGAGCAGGTCAAACAGGGAGGCACCCGCCGCGGCGCCAATATGTCCATTCTCAGGGTCGACCACCCGGATATTTTGGATTTCATCTATTGCAAAAAGAATCATAATGAGTTGAATAATTTCAATATTTCGGTGGGTGTTACCGATGCGTTCATGGAAGCGGTTAAAAACAGAAGCAACTATGACTTGATAGATCCCCGCGATAACACAAAGGCAGGAGAACTGAATGCTGCTGAAGTCTATCAATCCATGGTGAAACAGGCATGGGAAAACGGTGATCCGGGCATTATATTTTTAGACCGCATAAACAGGGACAATCCGACCCCTGCCTTAGGTGCAATCGAAAGTACAAATCCATGCGGTGAACAACCCTTGCTTCCTATGGAAGCTTGTAACCTGGGATCCATCAATCTGTCCAAATTTGTGATTTGTAATGACCAGGAACCTGTTGTCGACTTCGAAGGCTTAAGGAAAGTTGTCTGGAGCAGTGTCCGCTTTTTGGATAATGCTATCGATATGTCCCAATATCCTCTTCCCGAAATCGAAAAAACAGTGAGAGGTAATCGTAAAATAGGTCTTGGGGTTATGGGGTTTGCAGATTTACTTTATAAGTTGAAAATTCCCTATAACTCGGAAAGAGCACTTAAGATAGCCGAAAACATAATGGGTTTTATCCAAAAAGAGTCCCACGAAGCCTCAAAAAATCTGGCTGAAAAAAGAGGGGTTTTTGAAAATTATGACCAAAGCATTTATAAAGATAAGCCCGGGTGTGCTTATAGAAATGCAACCACCACCACTATTGCGCCTACCGGCACCTTGAGCATCATTGCGGACTGTTCCAGCGGTATCGAGCCGTTGTTTGCGCTTAGTTTTGTTAGAAACGTGATGGATAACGACAAACTGACGGAGGTAAATCCGCACTTTGAAAACGTTGCCAAAGAGAGAGGCTTTTATAGTTCCCGGTTAATGGATAAAATTGCAAGCGAAGGGAGCATTCGAAAGTTGGATGAGATACCCGAGGATATTCGCAAAATCTTTGTAACGGCCCATGATATATCCCCCGAATGGCACATTCGGATGCAGGCCGCCTTTCAGAAGCACACCGACAATGCGGTTTCCAAAACAGTCAATCTGCCTCAGGATACCACGACGGCTGATGCATTGAAGATATATAATATGGCTTATGAGTTGGATTGCAAAGGGGTTACTATATACCGGGATGGCAGCAAGAAAAATCAGGTGCTCTCATTTAATAAAATGGATGAATCTGTCGATACTTCGATTACTGCGGTTAAAGAAAGGCCCGCAACGCTTGAAGGTTTTACCACCAGAATGAAAACAGGGATGGGCCAGCTTTACGTCACTGTGAGCGAGTATGAAGGACGACCCTTTGAGGTTTTTGCCACCATCGGCAAATCAGGACGATCCACTACAGCCAAAACCGAAGCCATAGGCAGGCTCGTATCGCTGGCTTTAAGAACCGGGGTGGAAGTGGAAAAAGTGGTTGAACAATTGAAAGGTATTGGTGGCGAACACCCTGTATTTCAAGAGGGTGGTCTGGTTTTGTCAATACCGGATGCGATAGGCAGAGTCTTAGAGAAAAGGTATCTGAAAGACGGGCTCTATAAAACGCGTGGATATAGTAACAGCCTCCTTGGGGAAATCTGTCCCGAATGCAGCCAGACTGTCAGTTTTGAAGAAGGTTGTATTATATGTCACTTTTGCGGCTTCACCAAGTGTGGATAGCCAAGCCTTGATATTTCTCCTGTGTACATACCAACAACTACTTTAGCACAAAAGTGAAAACAGCCGGAGGAAAATCTTTGCTGAAACGGGCTCCTTCTTATGGAATATTAATGCTTATCAGCTGCGGAGCCGCTTTCGGCTGCTATTTTGCAACAAACATGCGACTTCCGGTTGTCCCGCTTTACGCCAGATCCCTGGGAATCAATACCGCTCAGATCGGATTTATCAATTCTGCTTTCTTTCTAATGGCGGGGTTTTTATCTTTACCTTTTGGTTTTGTTTCTGACCGCTGGGGACGTAAACTGCTGGCTTCTTTGGGATTGCTGGTTCTAACGGGCGCATCTTTTCTGCTCTATTTCAGCAATACTTTTGCTTTACTGACGTGGGCCTATCTCTTTATCGGTATCGGTGTAGCTGCGTTCAGCCCGACCATGATGTCGTTTGTTGCCGATATCTCTCCTGTTACGCATCTGGGACGTTCATACGGATGGTACACAACAGCTATATACTGCGGCATGAGCTTGGGACCTGCCGCCGGAGGGTTTTTGGCTCAGACCTCGGGATTTCATCAGGTTTTCCTTATTTCGGGAGCTTTGGTTTTTTTAAATTTCTGGATCGTTCTGTTCTTTCTACCCCGTACTCGATCGGGTTTGGAACCTCACTCCGAAAAGCCGAAAACCGCAACCTCGATACGTAAGTTATTCCAAAATCGTCCTCTCATGGGTTGCTGGCTGGTTACGCTGGGAGGATGCTTTGGACTTGGAATGTTTATTACATTTATTCCGCTTCACGCTCAAAACCAGGGCTTGAATGTCAGTCAAATCGGACTTGTATTTTTTGCCCAAGGACTGACCAACGCAATTTCCCGAATTCCCCTGGGGTATCTGAGTGATAAGGTGACCGACCGTAAGATCCTCGTTGTTATAGGTATGATTGGTTTTGCCGCTGCTATGGCAGGATTTGGGGTGGCCCGAACTGCAGGGTATTTCTTGATGTATGCAATTGCATTGGGAGTCAGTATGGGATTGGCCTTTACATCCGTCGGGGCTCTCATCGCAGAAACCGTCGATTCTGAATCAAGAGGGCTGGCCATGGGAGGGTATAACACCTGTATATATTTCGGCATGATGTTGAATTCCGCCCTTATGGGACCCCTTATCCAAAAGATCGGGTTTAAATATGCATTTTATCTAACTGCCGCCGTAAATCTTTTTTTCATAGCCATTTTTTATCTTTTAATGAAAAAATTTTCTCCTATCAGAAATGAACCTATCCGCTAATATGATGGCGTCGTAAAAAGTTAAAATGGCTTTTTACGAGAGTATTTATAGCGATCCTCAAATAACGTTCCGTTTCCGCCGGCGGCTCACTAAAAATGTGTGCGGAAGCCTAACAATCGGAACATATTTATGGAAACAACTATAAATGCAACGGCTGAAAACACCAAAAACTTGATGAATTCAATTTTTTATGAGATCATTAAAAATCGATAGCAAATAATCGACGACATTTGATATGTGTGAAAAAATCAGCTGGCAAAACCTTTGAATGCGGAGGAACTGGGGCCGGCAATTTTGACAGGAACAACAGGAGGTATTGTATGAAAAAACGTAACCAGACATTTTTTTTCCTGGTTTTCATTATTTTATTAATAACAGGATGTGCGGGGACAAAAGTGGTTCGCATGGAGGAGGATACAACCACGGATTTGAGCGGAAAATGGAACGACTCGGACTCACGTCTTGTTGCCGAGGGGTTAATAAATGACTGCCTGTCGCGGCCATGGTATAACAAACTTTCTGATCAAAGCAGAATTCCGACTGTCATAGTAGGCGAGGTACGCAACAGGAGCCACGAACATATTAACATCGAAACCTTTGTTAAAGATATTGAACGGTCCTTGATAAATTCCGGGAAAGTGGAATTTGTTGCCGGCAAGCACGAGCGGATTCAGTTGCGCCAGGAGAAAGCAGATCAGATGTTGGGCAATGTCACTGAAGAAAGCATGAAAACAGCCGGCAAAGAGATTGGAGCTGATCTCATGATGATCGGCAGCATCAATACCATCGCTGACCAGGAAGGCAACAAACGGGTGATGTTTTACCAGATCGATATGGAACTGATCGAAATTGAAACAAATATAAAGTTGTGGATCGGCGACAAAAAAATCAAAAAGTATATTACCAAGAGCCGGCTAAAGCTGTAACAATTTTATTATCAACATATTAGACAGCGGCAATGCAGAATAAATCTTCATCGAACTACAGGCAATCAGTAAAGAGGTTGGCGAGCCTAAACACATTTGCATTAGCTGCCGCTGTGATATTCTTGCTTTTAGCATGCAGCCATAGTCTGCAACGGATTGACCTTCTGTCTCAAGCAACATCGCAAGGCTCGTTTCTCAAAACTGCCGCTGATATCAAAAACAATGAAACCCTTTATGGCAGCAATGACCGGCTACTCTATTTTATGGACCAGGGCCTTTTGTTCCATTATGCCGGAGATTACCAATCGAGTTTAAAGAACCTGGGAAAAGCTGAAGACGTAGTTGCTGAACTCTATACGCGCTCAGTTACAAACGAAGCCGCATCTTTGCTGATCAATGATCTTGTGCGTCCCTACCGCGGCCGGCGACACGAAAGAGTTCTTTTGCACCAATTCATAGCATTTAATTATCTGGCCAATAATCAATATGATGAAGCCTTGGTGGAGACCCGAAAAGTCCAACTGGTCCTCGATGCCTTCAGTTCAGATTCCGAACTAGCGCATAAATACCAGGATGACGGCATGAGCCACTATATTTCCTCTATTGTTTATGAAGCGCAGCAAGAAGCGGATAATGCACTGATATCGATTTTCAAATCTGTGTCCGCCTATCAGAAAAGCCCCTTGAAACTGCCTGATGCCGTGAATAATCTTGCCTATTATCGTTTCAAGCGTAACGGACGGGAAGAGGACATTCGCCTTTTAAAGCTTGCTCCAACGGCCTCTCAGAATGAAATAGAGGGCTTAAACAGCAAGGACGGTGAAATAATCTTTATCGGTTACGCCGGCAAGTCGCCTGTTATTAAGGAGGCAATTTTTAGCGGCACATATGTTGTCGGAGGATTTATCAGCGGTACCTACCGCAAAGCCGGAGGTGAGCCGGTACGAATCATTCTGCCGGCCCCACCGCTGCCTGCATCTGAGCTTGAAAAACTTAAGAATAAGGAAAAAACAAGCACCGGAACTACTTTTCACATAAAACTAGCTTTGCCCGAAGCCGTCAGGAGGCCGTCAGAGACAACAAATTTTAGAATTTTACTCGATTCCGGGCAGCAGTCGCACAACTCAATGATTCTCACGGATACTGATGTTCTCATAGAACAGGATGTTGACAGCCATAGAACCTTGGACCTTACCAGGGCGGCAATACGTGTCGTTCTCAGGATGCTGACAACGCAACAGACTAAAGAAAAGCTGGAAACAAAATCACCGCTTGGGAATATCCTTATCAGCACGGGCATTGATTTACTTTCCGATCAACTGGAAAAAGCTGACACCCGGCTGTGCTTTATCTTGCCTAAAACAATTCAAATCGCCCGCATTCCGGTTAAACCGGCAAAGCACCACATAGCGGTTTTTGCTCTGAACAGCTCGGGAATTGTTATGGGTAAAAAAGTTTGGGAAAACATTATTGTACGACAAGGAGAAAAAAAATTTCTCTTCTACCCTTCGTTAATGTAAAACCTAAACGCTATTCTATCCCACTTTTAATATAGAATAGAGCGCCAGTTTAAAGGAACCTAAAGCTATGTCCGACAAAACATTTACAATGGATCTTGCCAAGCTGCTGGTAGCAGCTGCCTGGGTAGATGGTGAATTGTCAAACGAAGAGACCAACGCGTTGAAGGATCTGCTTTTCACTATCCCTGAAATTTCCGGTGAAGAATGGAAGCACATAGAAATATATATGGATTCACCGGTTACCTCTGCAGAAAGAGAGGTGCTGCTTTCCAGGGTATTGGCCAGTGTTACTTCCAAAAAAGACAAGGCCTTCGTAATAGAGACTCTTACCCGGTTGTTTCAGGCCGACGGGAAAATTACCGCTGAAGAATCTGCAGTACTTCAAGAAATCAGCCAAATCCTTGCTAAAGCCCACACAGGAATTTTCGCAAGGATGTCAAGAATGATAAAAATATCGGTCAAAAGACGTAATGAAACATCCAAAACGGCTGCCCAGAGGGATAGCAGAGTCGATGACTTTATCATGAATACTGTTTATTTCCAGCTTGAATCCGAGCTTGCAGCAAAGGGTATCGAAATTAACTTGCCGGAACAACAGGTCAGAAAGCTATGTTTTGCAGCAGGACTTCTCGCCAGGATTGCAGCAGTAGATTCGGGAATTTCAGAAACCGAACGCAAAACCATCGCATCCATTCTTTCAGAAGAATGGGGCTTATCCGGCCAGGAAGCAGCTCTTGTTACGGAAATCAGTTGCCAGAGGGCCTTAAAAGGGCTCGACTATTATCGTACAACCAGAGGGTTTTTCGATTGCTCAAATCATGATGAGAGGAAGGCTTTTTTGAAGTGTTTATTCAAAATTGCCAATGCATCCGCTATGACCTCGTATGCAGAAGTTGAAGAGATTCGCCGTATATCGACTGCGTTAAAACTGCCGCACAAAGATTTTATTGAATCAAAGCTTACCATTCCAAGAAAAGATCGGGAAGTGTTGTAATTTCAGACCTCGTCATTCATCAGACAAAAAAGACCGTAGACCTTTATATACTGAGGGATTGCAAAATAATTGGACATCCGGTCGGTCTGGGTTAGGAGGTTCAGGGTTCAGTGTTCAGGGTTAATCGCTTCACGCTTATTCCCTATATATTTGAATTCATAGGGGTAATTAAATTAGAGACCAACCTCAGAACCTTTGAACGTTGAACCTTTGAACCCAACTTTTTGATTAGAGATGGAACGTTTTGTCCAAAAAATCACCGCATCATCGATCATTATTTACGAGATCTGAATTTATAAAAAACCCCTGGGGTTGACCAGACCCCAGGGGTGAGGAAAAGATGAAAAAAATTATTTATTACGTCGTCACAATAGACGCGCATTATATATATCGGCAAAAAGGGTGACAATCTTTAGGATAAATTTTGTTTTTCGATTCCCGCCCTGGCCGCTACTCCTTGTTGAAAGTAATGTTTTATCTCTTTCATTTCGGTCACAAGATCCGCCTTGGCAATGATTTCAGGGTCTGCACCCTGCCCGGTGATGATCAATTCCACACCCTCGGGTTTGTCCGCTATAATGTCAACCAGATCCTGCACCGATAACAGCTTGAGTTTGACGGCAACATTAGCTTCTTCCAAAATAACGATCTGATGCTCGCCCGAAGCCATTACAGCTTTAACTTTTGCAAGCCCCTGTTGAGCGGCCTTAATATCTCCGGCAGACGGTGCGCCTTTTATAAAGCGTCCCAGACCGAACTGTTCAACGCTAATAAGGTCGGCAAATCTTTTAAGCGCCTTGATTTCACTGTATTCATCCATCTTGACAAATTGGGCGATGAACACCTTCAGGCCGGCGCCTGCAGCCCGCAATGAAAGGCCCAGCGCTGCCGTAGTTTTCCCCTTGCCGTCTCCGGTATAAACCTGCACATAACCCTTCATAGCATTTCCCTTTTCCCAAATTTCCGCCATCCAGTGACCAGTGACAAGTTATCAGTTATCAGTTATCAGTGATTAGCAACCCGTAACCTGCAACTCGACAAGCATCATGCGTTTGATTCAACTCTTCGAACTAAATCATTACGATCATAATCGCCATTAAGTAATACAGTTACGCGGCTGCCGGGTTGGGCAAATGGCAGTGATCGCCCGTTCTCATCGTAAATGTCGATAATGTTGTCCTGTACGGAAGCGCCCTTTCTGCGAAGTACCTCGATGGCATCTCCTTTAAAAACCTTGTTTCTGACTTCAATGGTCGCAAAAAACGGCTTCAGGTTGTTGATGACTTTCCCGATAAATGTTTGACCTGCAATGTTTTCAGATTCGTACTCCAGAGCTGTATGATCCGGATCTTTAAAATAAAAACCGTTGCAGTATCCCCTGCGAGAAATCCTGCCGAGTTCTTCAAGCCATTTTTTATTTACACGGAAGCCCGCGGGATTTTCAAAATAAGCGTCGATGGCTTCCCGGTACACTTTGACCGTTGAAGCCAGGTAGTTGATACCTTTCATACGGCCTTCAATCTTAAAGCTGGCGATACCGGCTGCGATCATTGCGGGAATGTGTTCTATCATACAAAGGTCTTTTGAATTGAACACGTAAGAGCCGCGCTCATCTTCGGCAAACGGCAGATATTCGCCGGGTCTTAATTCTTCAACCAGTGCATATCTCCACCTGCAAGGCTGGGCGCACATCCCTAAATTACTGTCCCGTTTTGCCATAAAACTGCTCAGCAAGCAACGCCCGGAGTACGATATGCACATAGCCCCGTGAACAAAGGCTTCAATCTCTATACTGCTGCGCCGGCTGATCTCTTTTATCTCTTTTAAAGACAGCTCTCTGGCAACGTTTATCCGGTGTACGCCTGAATTTTCCCAGAATCGAACACTGTTATAATTGGTAGTGTTGGCCTGCGTGCTAAGATGAATCGGAATTTGTCCGATGAGCCTGGATGCTGCCATGAATATCCCCGGATCTGCAATAATAACGGCATTCGGGCCGATTTCCCCCAATGTTTTAAGGTAGTCTGCAATCAGGTCCTGCTCATCGTTTCTAGCATATATGTTGCAAGCCACATAGACTTTAACACCATGCCCGTGGGCCAGTTTGACGGCACTCCGGATTTCGTCTACACTAAAATTCTCCGAAAAGTTTCTCAGGCTGAATTCCTTGCCGGCCAGATAAACAGCATCAGCGCCATAGTGTATGGCGATTTCGAGCTTTTCAAAATTACCGGCCGGCGCCAGCAGCTCAACTTTTTCTTTTGTTCTAGTGGTCATGGTCATGGAGATATCTTAATCCAGAAAGCTTAACTTCAGTCCTAAAGGCTCCACCGACACTCGCGGAAATGGCGGTCATGGAAAAGGACCACGGTCAGCTGGCTAAAAATCAATTTCGATATATGTTCATTCAGCTCGGTTTCCTTTGGTTTTCTAAAGCCATCCGAGAGTTAATATGAAAGGCAATTTTTTGGATACAAAAAAATAGAGTGTGACAAAAGGGATGTCAAGTAGAAAGAAATATGGAGGTCTAGGAATTGCAGGATTGTGCACTAAAATCTGATATCTGCAAAAAATCTAGGTTTGAACTTAATGTCATTCATAGTTACTATTTAGTTGCGTAATGCATTCATAAATCTAAACGAAACCGGCCCATATATTCAGACAATTTTTTACGGTTAGATTCATCCAGCGGAGGGCAGTCCTCAGCACCTTTTGCGCCCTCTGCCACCATTGTAGCAAAGACCATGCAGGTGGTCTGACCGCATTCTCTGCAGTTGTTTTTGGGCAACAATTTGAGTATTTCCAAAATCTTGGGAATAGGTGCCGACTCATAGCTCGGTTCGATCTCTCCCCGATTCTCCCAAGCTGCATTAATTTCCCTTTTGAGCCATTCTATAATCTTTGTCGCCTCTTCTTCGTCCTTGAGGGCATTGATGGCGATTTTTTTGGAATGAACCGTGATCAGCTTGCCCTGAACTTTAAAGGTTACGGACGGAGGTTCTTGGGTGTAGGTATGCCCGCCGAGGAAAGCGTTCAAATAAGGGAGGGCCTCGCCGACATCCTCGTTAAGATGTGCAAAACACTGCACACTCATGGCACTTGGCATGCATTCGTTATTGAATATTTCCTTGGTATAGGATTTCAGCAGCATAATTATCCTCCTTTTTAATCCTATAGACGGTGGAAGGGGTAAAAAGGATACACCTTTAGTTAAATTTGCACAATTTTATAGATGCAGATTTTAGGTGGTTGGCAAATCTGTTCTTTTTGTTGCGATAGAGGCTGCATCTCTAATAAGAATGCACGTAAAAAAGGGATTCGAGATGGTGACGGTATAGAATCCGAGCCCAAAGGGCCAGGTTTTTCAGGACTAAATAAAAAAAGGGCGATTCATTTGAATCACCCAATCTAAAGGTTTTGAAGAAAGGTTAACAATCTAACAAAGCCCTTGTCTAATGGCTTCTCGAATTGCCGTCATAATCCGCGGGGTGCATCTATCTTTTCTATTTGTAAATATTTTCTTGTGGTTGAAGATGCCCAGCCGAAAAAATGCTCGCCCATCCGAAAAGGCATATATTAAATGCCACCTCAAACTCCCTTTTTAAGTATAACCTTTGGAGGCTCATGGCCATCACATGGTTTTAAGAATAGGTGTTGAAGCTGGGTGGCAATTAAGTATTACAATACTATATTTTCAAGGCAAAAATCAAGCTGAATTTTTCAAGAAAATTTATCCGCAAACATTCTAAACAGTTATCTTGCTCGGTGTTTTTTGCACCCTGAAATAAGTCGAAAAACACATGTCAAATCTATTACCTTAACTTCACTTTGGGGCTTCAGTTTTTACAGGGTGTACGAAACCATGCATCCAGAGTAACTTCAGCCTATTCCTTTTTTATCTCCGTAATTTCTCGTTGAAGTTTTTCATTCATTTCTTTTAATTTTTCAAATTCAGACTCGGTCCACTTTCGCTGCTTGAAAGTATATTGGACGTGGGATCCAAAGACAATAAAGAGACATAAAACAATTATGCGGGTAGATACTCGATCTAAATCAGGCCCGAATAATCCACTAAAAAGATTGGAATCATATGATGAAATTAAATACAAGAGAGTATCGATGATCCAGTAGATTGCACCAAAGCTTATCCCAACTAATAACATTCGATTTATTTTACCCTGATTGTTTTTATCATTCATGGTGCACCTCATTAGCTTTATCAATCATTAAATAAATGGGAAATTGTTTTCGGTTTCTTCCTGTCTTCTCCTTAGACTGTGCATGTATTAAAAATGTGATATCATTGTACCTTGAATAAGATCAGGCTTGCATAAACTGACAATTCCTTGTCTGTATTGATAAGCAACATCAAATTAATATCATTGAAGTTTTGGTTTGTAAATCACCAATTTTCAGGGACACATTTTTTTTCATCATGAAAAGCATGTAGCAATCATTGTGGGCCAAAAGGCCAGAGTGCCGGATATAGCGATTAAAGACGAAGAAAACAGAGATTATAAAACTGGACGTCTGCTCAGTTATGTCGTCGTTCTTGATATTGCCACATCATAAAATATGTCGGCATCTATACCCAATAACTTTAATAAAAAAGCTTGTTTGCAATAAATATTTTGCGGGGGAATTTGAAATCAAAAGGCATTAGAAGGAATGGCATATGGTCGGATTTAGGTTGCGAAAGGTTATTGGCGAACTATTTAAAAACAAACAATATATCGTGGCAGGTAATCGCGCGGAATGCGAAATTTTGGCATGGACACTAATCTAATTTTTAACCAGCCCACGCTTTCTTCAGACCTCATCCAGCACCTTCCTAATGGTCTCGGCAAATACACGTTTCACAATTGGCTTCATCAGGAACGCTTTAATGCCAATGGACTTTATTTTTTCTTCTGATACCAATTCGCTATACCCCGTGCAAAGGATGATTGGAACATCAGGCCGAATGTTCATAAGTTTTATAGCCAGGTTTTCGCCGGTCATATACGGCATACTCTGGTCTGTGATTATCAGGTCATATTTTTCAGGTTGTGCCTCGAAGGATTTGATTGCGTTCACGGGGCTCTGAAAAACCTCAACTTCATAACCCAAGCGTATCAGCATTTGTTTTATCATGTCCAGCACAGCTTCCTCATCATCAACGAAAAGTATCCGCTCGTTTCCTTTGGGAAGAGTTTCAAAAGTTTCAGTTTCCAGTTCATCTTCACGTTTTTCAAAAACGGGGAAAAACAGATGGAACACAGTCCCCTTTCCCGGCTGACTATCCACAGAGATAGTTCCACCATAACTCCTGACGATACTGTAGGCTGCTGAAAGTCCCATACCCGTACCTTCACCCACTCCTTTTGTCGTAAAATATGGATCAATGATTCGATGAATATCCTCGGTTTTTATGCCGTGACCTGTATCACGTACGCTCAGCAAAACATATTCCCCAGCAGTTAAATCGTGATGAAGAGCGACCTCTTTATCCTCGATTCCTATATTTACCAGACTTACTTCCAAAACACCTCCCTTTTCACGCATGGCATGGGTTGCATTTGTGTAAAGGTTCATCAGGATTTGATTTATTTGCGTAAGATCGGCCAGAATAACATCTGATTTAGCTGAAACAATTTTTCGAATTTCGATGGTGGTGGGGATCGATGACCGCAATAATCTTAAAGATTCTTCGACCATCGAGCTAATCTTTAATGGATGCCTTTTTTGAACTGATTGAGGGCTAAAGCTAAGGATTTGCGAAACCAGATCTGTTGCTCTACGACAAGCTTCTTCGATGCTTTCCAAGTTGTAACGTACCGGACTCTCCTTCGATATTTCAGCGACAGCCAATTCTACATTTCCATTAATAATCCAAAGTATGTTGTTGAAGTCATGAGCAATCCCTCCAGCCAAGGTGCCAATTGCTTCCATCTTGTGCGCTTGCAGGAGTTGGGCTTCAAGTTGCTTTTTATCTTCTTCCGCACGTAGGTGGTCAGCAATATCATGGGCAATGATAAAATTTAAGACTTCGCCTTCCTTCGTCTTAATTAGCGTTGGGCGAATTTCTACGTCCCGTATTTCGCCATTGGCAAGTTTATGCCTAAACACTAAAAAGTCTCGATTTTTTTCTCTCGCATTTTGTATCTCTTTTCGTATTTCATTTTCAGCCATTGCGCTAATGTCTGGAAGCTTTTTCTTTACCAATGCTGTCTTAGAAAAACCGAAAAACTTTTCAGCTGCGTAATTGGCATCAACGATTGCGAATGATTCCGGATCAACAAGATACATGATGGCACTATTGTTTTCAAATATGCCCCTAAATTTTTTTTCACTTTCCTGTATATTTTTGTGAGATTTTTGGAGATCATCGTTTTTTTTCTCTAATTCAATCTGGTAAATATGCAGGTCTTCAAACAAATTGCGTATGTCCTTGGGCGGTATTTTTTTAATGGCGGCAAGTCCTTTATTAAGAAATTCTTCTACTCGCCCCCTTAGCTTGACAGATTGTTTCGACACAGATCTTCCCCTCCCACGATGTTGTATAATTTCGTTTCTAACCTTTCCGGTCTTTCACTAACGATGTTTTGCCTCAATCATGTATTCTCAAAAATAGAAATTGGAAATCCAAATCATACCCTCGGTTTTTCTTCTATTATAGAAAAAGATCCCAGAGAACAAGGCGGGTTTTGAATGTCATTACGACCAGAAAGTTTATCAGAAATTTCTGCTTAAATTTGTACTCGAATTTTCGTGATAACTTGTTATCAAAACAACTAGCATAAGCTGCTGTAATTGAAAAGGTATGTCAATCTTATCACAGGCCAAGGTTTAAATATTTTTGCAATTTGCATCCTCAAAGGCCTCCTGAGTTTCGGTTTCTGATTTGACGGCAGCTATTGTTCGTTCCTTTTCCTTGGATCCAAAAAATGTCTGTTTAAAAACGCGTTTGCCTTCTCCTTTGAAGCGATTGTCTGCCACTTGAATCGATTGAGAATGCAGGGTCTTTTCTTTCAGCCGGAAGCATGCTTAAAATGTGATCCAAATTCGGTTCAGGGGTGTTCATGGATCATCCTTGATGACGGGAAGTTGTTGGGGAGAAAGATCACCAAGCAATGGATAATTCCCGTCCTTATCAGAAACAATAGGTTCCTTGATCGGCCAGTCAATACCAAGGGCAGGATCGGACCATAAGATCCCGCCCTCGTCATCCGGTGCATAAAGATCGGAGCATTTGTACAAGCAATGGGCGAATTCACTGAGCACGCAAAAACCATGGGCGAATCCTTCCGGAATATATAGCTGGCGCTGGTTCTTTTCCGACAGATGGATACCGACCCATTGGCTGAATGAAGGTGAACCGGGGCGGATGTCAACCGCCACGTCAAATATTGCACCGGTGACGACCTGAATTAGTTTTGCCTGAGGATGTCTGACCTGAAAATGCAGCCCTCTTAATGTGCCTTGAGCGGAGTAAGAAAGGTTGTCCTGAACAAAAGTCCGGTTAATGCCATGTTCCAGATATCGTTTGTGATGGAAGGTTTCCATGAAAAAGCCGCGCTTGTCACTGAACACCTGAGGTTCAATAACAAGGACGCCTTCGAGGGATGTTTTCGTAATGTTCACGTTATTCACCTTTTAGCATGATCGGGCCAAACCCGATTATGCGGTATTAGTTCTATTTAACGGTGGAGCACTCGTGAAAGAGCTCGTAGGAGCATTCCATTTTGCAGTATGTATGATCGATATCCTGAAAAAGGGTGGCGATGGCTGTTTCCCGCCTCTCAAACATATGCTCGGTATTTAGTTGCTCCAGCAAACCCGAGCTTTCAAATACTTGTTTTACGGGCAGATGCACACTTAAAAATGCCAGCCGAACCTGGCGCAGCTTAAGTTCATCCAGCAGCATCCGCAGCTCGTCAGTGCCGGTAATATCTATAAATCCTACTACTTCAAAATTCAGCAGTAAAAACCGAACCGGCGTTGTCTGCTCATTCAGACGTTCAAGCAGATGTTCGATGGTATATTCGGCATTGGCAAAATAGATAGCATTGTCAGAGCGCAGTTGCAAAATCTGCGGGCAGCTCGGTTTATCCAAAGTGTCGGCATTAACAAACATGTTCGCCTCGGGATCCTTGGTAATGCGCACGATACGCGGATGCATCGTCTTCCACAAAAAGAACATCAGTGAAATCACTACACCGATCAGCAGGGCATAATCGGGTTTTGTTAAAAGTGCCAGCACAAAAACCGTCACAGCCACAATCCCGTCGTTGCGATTTTTTTTCCAGAGCACAAATACTTCTTTGGGATTAAACAGCAGCAGCACGGCACTGATTACCAACGCAGCAAGTGCCGCCTTGGGAATATAGGTAAACAGGGGCGTCAAAAACAGCAAAGCCAAAATCACACTCAGGCTGGAAATCACACTGGATATACCTGTTTTCGCACCGGTAGCAAAATTAATTGCCGTGCGGGAGAATGAACCGCTGACCGGATAACTCTGGAAAAAAGAACCGATAAGATTGGCCAGTCCCTGACCGATAAACTCCTGGTCGACATTCACCTTCTGCTTGGTCTGGGATGAGATAGCCTTGCCCACCGAATATGTTTCCGCAAAGCTCACCAGCGCGATTACAACGGCCGGGCCCAGCAGGGAGCTGATGATTTCAAAATTCAGTAGCGGCACCATGGGATGCGGCAGCCCGCT
>JAQBHK010000178.1:0-4134 GCA_032127815.1 Desulfobacterales bacterium | reverse complement strand
GTCGATGCTCAGAAAATTGTGGCAACGCAGTCGGGTGGAATTCTTGCGACGCCATACTACCATTGGATGCCGAGCATCAGGCAGTTCAGGCCGCTGCCGATACCGAAAAAGCCGACCAGATCATTTTTAACTAAAAATTCACGTTCGGAAGCAATGGCGGCCGTAATCGGCAGAGATACCGTGCCGATGTTCCCTAAGTACTGGAAAGTGGTGAAGTCTTTCTCCGGCGGGATATTGATTGACGCCAAAATATTCTTCTGATGGGATGCGCCCACCTGATGGCAGATAACCTTGTCAGGCTTGTCATTTTGCCATGAAAGTTCCTTTTTGAAGGCCTTGTAGGTTTCGATGCCAAGGGTTACGCCGTGCTGCAGCACACCGACGGAATCGGTCTGCATGACATGCAGTCCGCTGGCGGGTATGCCGGTATCCGGCCCCCAGCGGCACAGCTTGTGATGGTCGGTCGCATTCCGGATGACGCCGCCCAGCAGGCGGTGTCCCCTGCCGGAGACGGCAGCCGACGTCATAAGTACGGCGACGGCACCCGAACCGCCGGTAAGGGTTGCCAGGGTCAGTTTGAAATGTTCCATCTCTTTGGTTTCAAGCAGGCGTTCAATGGTCGAATCCACAATCTGGCGGGCCGATTCGCACGATACCAGCAGACCGGCCCGGACCTGACCCAGTTCAATGGCGTTGGCCAGCAGGACCATACCATTAATGATTCCCAGGCAGGCATTGGAGACATCAAAAACCTGGGTTTCGGGACCCAGGCCTAAACCGTGGGCCACGGCGCAGGCGGTTGCCGGTTCCAGATTGTCCCGGCAGACACCTCCATAGATCAACATGCCGATGTCATCAGGCGCAATTTGGGAAGCTTCAAGGGCCTTTTTGCCGGCCTTGACAGCACCTTTACTCATAGTCTGGTCCGGGTCCCAGAAGCGGCGTTCCCGGATTCCGGTGATTGCTTCCAGTTGTCCTTTTTGCAAATGCAGGGTTTTGTACAACGGTTCCAGGCGTTCTTCAATATCGTCGGACGTGACGATGTTGGGGGCCAGTTCATAGCCGAAAGCGTCGATGTAAACATTGGAATACAGCATAATAAATATAAATTAATCCTCAGATTTGTAATAGTTCAGCCACAAAGGCGCTAAGGCACTAAGATATAGTAGGCGTTCAGAGGTTCAGGGTTCAAAGGTTCAAGGTTCGGGGCTAGTTGTAAAGGTTAACAAAAAAAGTACCCCTGAACGGTGAACACTAAAACTGTGAACGGTTACCGAGTTAACTCCCGGGCCAACTACCATGCCTCAATATCTTCAAATCGTTCTATTCTCATGCCTTATCTATTCAGAACTCACAAATTAACGGTTCAAATTTTTTAACCTTTGAACCCTGAACCTGTGAACGGTTACGTTTTATATTGGAACCAACCTATAGCCGAAATTTTCCATTTGATAAATATACAATCCGTCGACTTTCAGGAACCCGTTTGCATATATTCTCGGAAACGGGCTGTCAATTATTTTAGTTACCGTTGCTTCAACTTCAACCTTCTTGTTTTCCGGAATCACCTGGCCGCGATACGTCCAGGTATGGGGATCATCGCTGATAAGTTCAAAACAATGGCTGCCGGCAAGCTTTTTCCAGCGATCCAGCGCCATGAATTTGACCAGCTGCAAAAAAGATTCAATTCCCAGGGAACCCGGACAGACAGGGTCCTGGTAAAAATGAGCCTTGAAAAACCATTCATGCGGGTCGACCTGTTTGGCAGCGCGAATAAAGCCTAATTTTTCGGGGCCGCCTTGCGCTGCGTAGATTTCAATATTGTCGATCATGCGCAGCGCATCGGCCGGCATTGCCAGCAAAGGCGACGGATCCAGCTGAGCATCATCCGGTGTCAGCGGCGCCTGGTTCTCAAAGTTGTGGGAGCGGGCGTCATGCAACTCATCTGTGGTGGGGTGGTAGACCAGATTGTCGACGCCTCGGATGCCGACCTGCTGATTAAGGGCTTCTTTGGAGAAAAACCCGAAGTAGGTATCGCCTGCATAGATAACTGCATCATCCTGCAGAACCTCGAAGTCAAAATGTTCAATGATCATCTCTCCGGCTTCGGAAACTTTTGTCATGCGCGCGCGCATGGTCAGGGTCTTTTCAACAGGAAAGATCGTGCGGCGTATGACGCCCCTGCCGCCCAGATTTCTGAACTTGAGATCAGTTTCGCTGCGCAGGGCTGAACCCAGATAAGCGGCCAGCCATCCACAGGGCTGCAGCGCGATTTCGAGCAGCACGCAGAACGGCATGGAACCGGAGCGATCGGCCTTGAAATACCATGCTTGGGGCCTCATGTCGTATTCGGCTTCTATCCACCCGTTCGGCTTCAGCACCCATGCCTCAGGTTCAATGGCAACCACGCGGTCCATAAAAGAGTAGGGCGGACCCGGCAGTCTGGCAATCAATCGTTCTTGATCAAACATCCTGTACGGCTCGCCGAATGCTTGCGACGGTTTTCCGACGGCAAATGCCAGAATCCTGTCACGATCATAAAGCGCCGGTTTCCGGATACCGGATACCGGATACTGGTCGCTCATGGCTGGTTGCCGGGTATCGCGCTCTGACACTTTATCTTCTCTGACCTCTGGTACCTGACCCTTGCCTTCTATCGTCTGACCTCCGACCTCCGTCTCTCCCCACACGCTTTCGATCTCGGCCCGGGTAACCCCGGTCATTTTCATGGACATATCCTTAAACGACACGATTCTTTGTCCGTCAGCATACATCAGGGCATCGGCAATTACATACGGTTCCGGGGCGTAACCCAATTCCTTGATCTCGATTTCGTACCGGACATGCCTGGTCATAGGAGTTACCGGCCCTCTGCATTTGAGCACGCTGGCAACTCCGAGCACCGGTTCGTAGCAGGTTTCGGGTTTGGCCGTGACCCAGCCGATGCGCTGGAGAAACACGCGCAAGGTATGGGCGCAGCATTCATACATGAGAGTTCCCGGCATGACCATGTCGTCCATGAAGTGGCAGGTCAAAAACCAGTCATCAGGATGGATATCGGCCTCGGCCCGGATCAACCCGAGTCCATAACGACCGCCAACAGGATCGAGCAGCAGGACGCGGTCGATAAGCTGCATGCGTCCCCCCGGGAGCCGCAGAGATGGGGCCAGATCGATGCCGTCAAAGAGCGGTCCAAAACATCGGGCAAGCTCGCCTGCTCTGAGGGCGGCTACAGCCTCGTCATTATAGCTTTCCGCATAAAGCGGAACAAGATCTTGCCAGTTGGAATCTTTTTTGCCGGCCAAGGGGCGCTTATCCTCTGCGGTTAAAACAATTCCGCCTGAATTGCGCACTTCTTCATCTGTGAAAAAACCGGCGCAGCCATTGAACATGCTGATGAGATGGTCATTGCCGATAAAGCCTTCGAAGCGGAAAAAGAAAAGATACGTATCCCCCTGGTGGACAAAATTGTCGATATCGATTTCGTAGCGAATAATATCTCCCGGACGCGGCAGGCCCCGGTGGAATTTAACAACGGCGTCCAGCAGCCGATATTTGCGCAGGCCCTTTACTTTAAGATCAATGCCCAGATAAGCGCACAGAAAAAGATCCGCCTGACCGGCTTCAACCGAGATGCATACCGGTGCGCGGCCGCCGTCGAGGTACCATGCACCGGGCAGCACATCATGTTCCGTCACCAGGCGGCCGCAGCCGAGGGATCCTTTTTCACCTTGCAGCTCAACGATGCGGTCCACAAGCATGAGCGGCTCGTCCGGCAGACGCACTCTGACATTATACGTATCGATGACCGCAAATTCAGGGCCTAAGACTTTGGCCACAGATCCGACGGCAAATTCCAGGCACATCTTGCGGTTAAAGATGACGTTGCGGTCGGAATCCCCGGAAGGGGGTAGGGGAGTTGTTGGCGGAGGCTTTTGTATCAATTCTGAAATTGAAACCCCATTCTCTTGGGAGGCCATGGACCCTAAAAGCTGCGTCTGAAAGTCAAACGTCTTGGCAAACCCTTTGGAAAGATCGTCTGAAAACTGCAAAAAGGTCTGATGGGCTTTTGATGTGGCCGCAATATTGTCTGTCATGGGCTGGATCAGTTCGGAATAGGGGATGCTGGATGCT
>JAQBHK010000177.1:0-8310 GCA_032127815.1 Desulfobacterales bacterium | reverse complement strand
GACTTAGGATCCAGCTCTGGGGACAGAGTGGGAGTTCGAGTCTCCCCTCTCGCACTTAAATTTAAATTTATTAGAAAGGAAAAGGAATGCTATGCAAGTTACGGTTAAAGATGTAAGCACTGTTAAAAAGATACTTAGTATTGAGGTTCCTGAAAAAGATGTTGTCCAAGAGCTTGACAATGCTTACAAAACCCTCAAGAAAAATGCAAAAATCAAAGGATTTCGTCCCGGAAAGGCGCCGCGATCGGTTTTGGAGAGATATTACAAGCAAGATGTTCATAATGATGTTACTTCCAAGTTGCTTCAGGATTCATTTGTCGCGGCACTAGAGGAGACCGGCCTGACTCTTGTGGGTCAACCACAGCTGGATCCGCCTAAACTTGACGAAAAAGGCCCGTATAAATATGAGGCTACTGTTGAAATAAAACCGGAGCTTGGGGAACTCGATTTCAAGGGCTTAAAATTGCAAAAGAACCTGTATAAAGTCGGCGACGAAGAGATAGATACACAGCTTAAAATGCTTCAAAAAAACCTTGCCAAACGGGAACCTATTACCGAGGAGCGACCGGTTCAGGCGAACGATTTTGTCAGCATCGATTATGAAGGCTTTAAAGACGGACAGCCCTTTGTCGAAACCCAAAAGACCAAAAATTTCATCATGAAAGTCGGCGCCGGGAGTATTTCAAAGGAGTTTGACGAACAGATAATAGGCATGCAGCCGGGCGAGAGTCGTGAAATACAGGTTAAGTTTTCCGAAGACTACTTTAATGCCAAGCTGGCCAACAACGAAATAACTTTCAAGGTGACGCTCAACGAAATCCGGGAAGAAAAGCTGCCGGAAATCGATAATGAATTTGCAAAACAACTGGGCCAGTATGACAACATGGATGCCGTGAAAAAGGCCATTGCCGGCAACCTGATGCAAGGCTATGATAAACGGGCTGAACATGAGCTGAATGAACAGATTTTTGAAGCTTTGATTGCCAAAACAGAGTTTGAGCTGCCCGAATCAATGGTTGAATATGAACTGCAAGGGATCATTGAAGAGGCTGAGAGGTCTTTTGCCTATTATAATAAGTCCATGGAAGAGGCGGGACTTTCCAAGGAAAAGCTTGCTGAACAGTATCGAGGTACCGCTGAAAAGCAGGTAAGACGCCACCTGATCTTGAGTCAAATCGTCGACCAGGAAAAGCTGACCCTTGCGGACGAAGAACTGGAAAAAGGTTTTGAGGAGATAGCCGCCAATCTTAATCAGCCGGCCGAACAAATCCGTAGCTATTATCAGCAGAATAGTGATAAGCTTGAAATATTCAAGCATACCCTCCTTGAAAAAGATGCAATTAAGCTTATAATTGAAAATAGTATTATCGAGAACGTGGAACCTCAAAAAGAGAAACCTGATCACAAGAAAGAGGATCAGAAATAATTCGGACATTTATTTGATTTTAAAGAAATGATACAAGGAGATAATTCGTGCCTTTAATACCAATGGTCATCGAGCAGAGCAGCCGGGGCGAGCGCGCCTATGATATATACTCACGGCTCTTAAAGGACAGGATAGTGTTTTTGGGTTCAGCCATGAATGATGAGATTGCGAACCTAATCATAGCGCAGCTTTTATTTCTTGAATCCGAAGATCCGGAAAAGGACATTAATTTTTACATCAACTCACCCGGTGGTGTGGTTACGTCCGGATTGGCCGTGTACGATACCATGCAATACATTAAGCCGGAAATTGCTACCGTATGCATCGGTCAGGCCGCCAGCATGGGGGCGCTCCTGCTGACTGCCGGCACCCAAGGCAAGCGCTATAGCCTGCCCAACGCCCGGATTCTAATCCATCAACCCATGGGCGGTTTTAGCGGCCAAGCTTCGGATATTGCCATTCAGGCCCATGAAATTCTGCGCATGAAAGACACCCTCAACAATATCCTGGTGCGGCATACAGGCAAGAATATAGAGCAAATACAGAAAGATACGGATCGTGATTTCTTCATGACCGCCGCAGATGCCGCCGCATATGGAATAATCGATCATGTTATCGTCAACCGTGATGATTTTGACAAAACAGAAAAGTCGGAGAGTTAAAATGACAAAAAAAGGGGACGCCAACGACAACCTCTTCTGCTCATTCTGCGGTAAAAACCAGAAAGAAGTGCAGAAACTGATAGCCGGACCTGCGGTTTATATCTGCGATGAATGCATCCAGCTGTGCAGTGAAATCATCGAAGAGGAAAAAGAGAAAGACACCGAAGATCGGGAACAGATACTTATTCCCAAAGAAATCAAACAGCTGCTGGACGAATATGTGATTGAACAGGATCCGGCCAAAAAAGTACTCGCCGTGGCAGTATATAACCACTACAAGCGTCTTGAAACTACTGTTAAAACAGGAGATGTGGAAATTCAGAAAAGCAACATACTCCTGATAGGGCCTACCGGCTGCGGCAAAACGCTGCTGGCCCAGACCCTGGCCCGATTTTTGAAAGTACCCTTTACCATTGCTGATGCCACGAGTTTGACCGAAGCCGGCTATGTAGGGGAGGATGTAGAAAACATTGTCCTTTCACTGCTTCAGAATGCTGATTATGATGTGGAAAAAGCCAAGCGCGGCATTGTGTACATCGACGAAATCGACAAAATTGCCCGTAAATCCGACAACCCGTCTATTACCCGTGATGTTTCCGGGGAAGGTGTGCAGCAGGCACTTTTAAAAATTATAGAAGGAACCACTGCCAGCGTTCCGCCTAAGGGCGGCAGGAAGCACCCCCAGCAGGATTTTGTCAAGGTTGACACCTCCAACATCCTCTTTATCTGCGGCGGGACCTTTACCGGACTCGAACAGATTATCCAGCGGCGACTCGGTTCCAAAGTCATGGGGTTTGGAGCTAAAATCGTCAAACCGGATGAGAGAAAACTCGGTGAAATTTTAAAGGAAGTTCGGCCTGAAGACTTGATAAAATTCGGCCTGATCCCTGAATTTCTTGGCCGTCTGCCGGTGGTGGCCACGCTTGACTTGTTAAATGCGGATGCGCTGATCAGAATCTTGGTAGAGCCTAAAAATGCTTTGGTCAAGCAGTTTAAAAAGATTATGGAGATAGAAGGGGTCAATCTTAGATTTACGGACAGCGCCCTTGCAGCCATTGCTAATGAGGCGCTGAAACGCAAATCCGGCGCCAGGGGGCTGCGTGCCATTATGGAGAACAGCATGCTCGATATCATGTATGAAATTCCTTCCCTGGAAAATGTCAAAGAGTGCGTTATTGGAGAAGATGTAGTGCTCAACAAGGAAGATCCGATATTATTGTTTGAGCAGACCAAAAAACAGGCTTAGCACTGATGAATTCGTAAAAAGTCGAATTCATCACGTTTGAGGTTTTAAGATTTAGGTTTTAGGTAATTAAAATTGATTTATTTAACATATACTTAAAAATTAACGCCTAAAACTTAAACCGTTCGTAAAAGTCATTTTTTGACTTTTTACGAGATCATCAAGCATAGCGCTTGAAACGTTCACAAGCAAAGAAATCAAAGAAAGAGCTATGATTAATTTCCCCAAATTTTTTAAGGATGATGATTCTCAGGTCCCGCCAGAGGTCCTGCCGCTATTACCGTTAAGAGACATTGTTGTTTTTCCGCACATGGTTGCACCGCTTTTTGTGGGGCGTGCAAAATCAGTCAGCGCCCTTGCCGATGCCATGAACAATGACAAAAGAGTGTTTTTGGCCACGCAGACAACGGCTAAAATTGACAACCCGACGGCAAGAGATATCAGTACCGTCGGTACCGTTGCCAGCGTTTTGCAGCTGCTGCGGCTTCCGGACGGTACGGTTAAGGCTCTGGTCGAAGGAAAATCAAGAGCCAAAGTTGTTCGTTTTGTAAAAAACAAAGAGTTTTTTCAGGTTGAAATCGAAACGATTGCGGAACCATCATTACCGGATGCAGAGGGTGTCGCACATACGCGGGCCATTAATGACAGCTTCAAAGAGTATGCCAAGATAAACCAGAACATTTCCAAAGATCTGGTCAACAGTGTTGCCACCATCTCTGATCCCGGCAAGCTGGCTGACACCGTGGCCGCCCATTTTTCCTTCAAGATCGAGGATAAACAGCGCCTGCTGGAGACGACCACCCTGGATGATCGACTTTCTCTATTGCTGCGTTTGATAAAGATGGAGATCGACATTTTTCAGATGGATAAGCGCATAAAGGGTCGTGTCAAGGAACAGATGGAGAAGACTCAGAAAAATTATTACCTGAGCGAGCAGATGCGGGCCATCAAAAAGGAGATAGGAACGGATGACGATCCCGGCAACGAACTCAAGGATCTTGAAAAACGCATCAAGCGCAAACGCATGTCCAAGGAGGCCGCTGCTAAAGCCCGGCATGAGTTTAAAAAGCTCAAAATGATGACGCCCATGTCGGCCGAAGCAACCGTAGTGCGCACTTATATAGACTGGATGATCAGCCTGCCCTGGTTCGACAGAAGCAAGGTTCGTACAGATATTGATGAAGCCGGGAAAATTTTAGACGAAGATCATTATGGTTTGGAAAAACCCAAAGAGCGCATCTTGGAATACCTTGCGGTCCAATCTTTAGTAAAAAAGATCCGGGGGCCGATCCTGTGTTTTGTCGGCCCGCCCGGTGTCGGCAAGACATCACTGGCAAAATCGGTTGCCAGGGCTACCGGCAGAAAGTTTGTACGTCTATCCCTGGGGGGCGTACGCGATGAAGCTGAAATTCGGGGCCACCGCCGCACGTATATCGGTGCGCTGCCCGGCAAGATCATCCAGTCTCTGAAAAAAGTAGGGGCCAACAACCCGGTTTTTTGCCTTGACGAAGTCGATAAAATGAGTATGGACTTCCGGGGTGATCCTTCGGCGGCTCTGCTGGAGGTGCTGGATCCCGAACAGAACTTCGGTTTCAACGACCACTACCTTGATATTGATTACGATCTTTCAGACATTCTCTTTATCACGACCGCCAATACGCTGCCGGAGATACCGCTGCCCTTGCAGGACCGGATGGAGATTATACGCCTGCCCGGGTATGCTGAATATGAGAAATATCATATTGCCAGGGATTTTCTGATCTCCAAACAGATCCAAATGAACGGGCTGGTTGATTACGACCTGCAATTTTCCAAGAATGCGGTCCTGCAGATCGTGCGGCGGTATACACGCGAATCAGGGGTAAGAAATCTTGAGCGTGAGATTGCCTCGGTCTGCCGCAAAATTGCCCGCCAGGCTGCCAGGAAACAGGGCGTGAAAACTTTCAAAATAACGGCCCAATCAATTCAAAAATACTTAGGTCCGCCGCGTTTCAGGCAAGGACAGATAGAGGAGAAGGATCAAGTCGGTATTGTTACCGGACTGGCCTGGACCCAGGTGGGCGGAGAGTTGCTGTGGGTTGAAACTTTGATAATGCCCGGCAAGGGTGACCTGATTATGACCGGCAAACTGGGAGATGTGATGAAAGAATCGGCCCAGGCCGCCGTAAGTTACGTTCGTTCCCGCACCGGTCAGCTTGCGATCGACAACGAGTTTTACAAAAAGAATGATATTCACATCCATATCCCTGAAGGCGCCATTCCCAAAGACGGTCCTTCGGCCGGGATTGCAATGTGTACATCCCTTGTATCGGCCCTCACCAGACGGCCGGTTTACCGCGATATTGCCATGACCGGAGAGCTCACCCTGCGGGGCCGCCTGCTGCCTGTAGGAGGATTAAAGGAAAAAATTCTGGCCGCGCATCGGGGCGGCATCAAAAAAATTGTGATACCCAAAGAAAACCAAAAGGATTTAAAGGATATACCTGCTACTGTGGCCAAACAGGTGGAGATCGTTTTTGCCGAACATATGGACGAAGTTCTGCCCCAGGCCTTGATTCTGAATGAAGGCGATACGCTGTTTCAAGAAAGCGATATACCCTTTGAGATCATGTCCAAGGATGTGGATGGGGAGCAGCCGACCGCCTTAATATGAGTTCTTTTTTTTAAGTTCGCTATTGTCCATCCAGAAATGGCCCTTTTTGCCCTGCTCGGCGTTCTCCGCGGGTTTCCGGCTGCGGCGTACAGGCGTACGCCTCACCGAAAACCCTTGTGCGGCCTTGATCAGGACAAAAAGTGCTCATTTCTGAATTGGACACCCAAGGCGGACGTTTTATAAAATCGAGCAGCGATTTTATCTTGACTTAATATTGTTATATTGTTAGCTGTACAGCTCTTTAAAAGGTAACTCTTGATGCGGGCGGGTAGCTCAGCTGGGAGAGCATCGGCCTTACAAGCCGAGGGTCACAGGTTCAAGCCCTGTTCCGCCCACCATTATATACATCAAAAGATGCCTGCCTGACAAAGGCCTTAGTTAGAAACACAATTTGGGGGTGTAGCTCAGATTGGTTAGAGCGTCCCGTCATGTTTGACGGGAAGGTCGCGGGATTCACTCTTGCTTCGGTTAACATTTAAACAGATATTTTTGGGGGGTGTAGCTCAGATTGGTTAGAGCGCCGGCCTGTCAAGCCGGAGGTCGCGAGTTCAAGTCTCGTCACTCCCGCCATTTTTCACAGGAAGTCCAGTCGGTTATGAAACCGATTGGACTTTCTTGTTTTCCGGATATCCGACAGACGGCTCAATAGACGGCTTTTCATTTTCCGGCAGCCTAATGCCAACCGTAGTCGTTCGCTCAATCGTTATGATCTCCGCATCCCCTGACGACACCGGTAGGCTTTCAAGGGTCTTTCTAACATCGTCCAAACCCAACCTTTTCAGGTAAAGTTCAGTTGTTCTTGGGCTTTTATGACGCAAGATGGGTTGAATTTCCCTCACCTGGTATCCTAACTCGTAAAGGATTGACGACGATAGGTGCCGGATTGCATGAAATCCGAACTGTGCGACGCCCGCCTTCTTACATAACCGTCGCATCAATTTCTGGTTGCTGACAAATGGACACCCATAGTTTTCTTTCTGACCGGGATGCTCGTTCAAGGACAGAAATACATGGGGATTGTCCTTGATGGGCCGGTGCTCCCACCACCACCGCAAAGATTTCCGCAATTCTTTTGTCATTGGCAGCCAGTCATACTCGTAGGCTCCGTCCTTGCGCTTGCGGGTCCATAGCCGGACACGACTGTTTCCAAAATCCACGTCCGCCCATGCCATCCTGAACACCTCGCCGCGCCTTGCGGCCAGATGAAGGAACGTCAGTAGCATCACTTTGTCCTGACCTTCTGCCACCTCATAGATTTTCCAGAAGTCTTCTTCCGGGGGCACATAACGGGGCGTTCGGATCTCCGGCATCCTATCCACCAAGCACGGATTTGGGCCGGGAAGCAGCGGATTCCTGTATTTCATCCCCCAGTTCCAGGCCGCAACCAGATTTTTCCGGTCCTTGTTGGCGGCGTAGCCGGAACGCTCCTCCTTTTGTTTGACGATGTAGGCCAGCGCATCAGCCGGTTTCAGATCTGAAACCGCCATTTCGGGGTCGACGACCTTGAAGAAGCGTTTAAATATCGAAACTTTCTCCTTGTAGGTCTTGGTTGTGAATCGCACCTTGGCTACATCAAGATACGCCTCGGCCCAATCATACAAGGATGCCGTGCCGGTCGGTTCGATCCACTCGTCGACGGGCTTTCGCCTCATCTCGGCTTCCCAGTCCTTGGCTTCCTTCTTGGTCAAAAATACCTTTTCCAGTCTCTGGCCCTCTTTCCTCACTTGGGCTATCCATTTCTGTCCTTTTTTGTATGGCATTGATTAACCTCCTTTCAAAGAACACATAACGGCGTCCCAAGCGCATTCCACCTAGCTTTTGGTAATACTTTCTAACGGTTTTTCCGTCAAGACCTGTATACTGTGCAACATCCTTGGTTCGCAACGCCTTGCCGAGCGTATTGTCTATAAGTTTCACTCCCTACACCTACTTTCATTGTGGAATATGCTGATCCACAGCTTTTGACCGGTAGGCACGGTCAGGAGTTTTTCTTTTTAATGCTCGTGCGTTGCATTCATACCCCTTGCAGTTTGGGCTTAAATCACATCACCTCCTCAAATAAGGTTCATAATCAGACATATCGCCAAATTTAACCTCTGGCTTCCATTTGTCTTTGCGGAGCGAACTTAAAACTCGTATCTGCTCCTCCTCGAACTCTTTTTCCGTCAAATCCCTCTGATCCTTTGTTAAAATTATTTTCATTAAAGCCGTATCCACTTCAACGCTGTCCATGTCGCTGACATCTATACGGTCATTCGCCTCCAGGGTTTTGTGAGCATTCTTCATGCGCAGTTCAAAAGACGCCAAGAGATTTTCTATCATTTGA
>JAQBHK010000176.1:0-3063 GCA_032127815.1 Desulfobacterales bacterium | reverse complement strand
CCTTACTGTCCGTTCTGAGGATAACGTTCTTTTCTAGAAAACCGTACCGCTTGATCAAGATATCACGCAGGCCTTCAGCATCCTTGACAGCTGTCTGAAGCGGGTTCCACTCTTTGTAAGCGTTGATTCCGATAATCAGAGCGTGGTAGTTTCCCCAACCGGCGCCGGGGGGTTGACCAGCTGAAGTGACCGAAACTCCTCGGTTATCTTTTGCAAGGACTGGTGATTGGTAGGCGATCCAAAATATCAAAATTAAAATGAGGGCATACTTTCTTGATGTCATCTTCAACCCCCTTTTATTATTTTTGGTTATAGATGGAGTAGCCTTTTATTAAAATTTAATTTAATTTCAGTTGTTTGTCAAATCAAAAGCGCAAGATAATGCAAGCTGTTTATATGGCTGATATAATTTGGGTAAGCTAATTTGAAGTGAACGTATACTACATCTTGAGGTCTGAATTTAAAGCCAAAAACTCATGATGCCTCAATCGTGGATCGACCAAAAGAGAAGATTTGGAACCAACATCGTGAACGCCATCTTTTAATTTGAACCCCGGTTATGTGATATCTAGCCAAACCCGGTAACTATCTGAGACCATAAAATAATTGCCGTTATCTTTTTGATATTTCAATGGACGGTTTTGAATGAATCAATTATGCTTTCAACCAATTCTTCAATTTCAGCTCCAATTTTAACGACATACTCGATATCCTCAACATCCTCGGGTTTTATATTTTGTAATTGTTTGGCCCTATGTCTTATCAATCTCAAATTTTCTTCAAAATCCATCATTCTTTTTCCGATCAATTTATTACCCGTTGGTACAACTTCAAAGCTGATCTCGCGTGAAATGGGAATCTGTTGCGGTTATATTTCTGGTATCATATAATTTATTTCAACGCAAATTTTGCGTTGTTAATTAACCCATTTAAAAAAGGAGGCAACATTATGAAAATCACACAAGCAGTTACATTTTGGCTGGAGTTCCAAAACGCAAATTCCAAAAAAAAATCAGGGTGCGAAACTTGAGTAAATACTAGTAAGTTAGTTAAAAATTGCTACTAAACTACTTGCAAAACGGACAGAAAGGGAGTCTATCTATCCATCAAGCGGCCAAGGATACCCTTCTTTTTAGGCTCAGGCGGGGGAAGACCGAGGTGGTTGCAGATGACACTTTCGAGCTTTTCATCTGAAACATCAGACCCTTCAACTACGATTTCTTCTCCTACCATAACGGCAGGAGCGACCGGCAAATCCAGTTCAAAATACTCATCGGTGCTATATTCAGCTATGGGTTTTGATACGGTTTCGATCTCGATGTCATACTTTGCGCCCAGCCCGGGCATCATTTTTTTAAAATGCTTTCACGGCTTGCCATTGGGCTCGTTGAGAAAGAATGTGACCTTTAGCATGTCTCCTCCTTTTTTAAACCTGGAACCTAGAACCGATCAGTTTAGTTTTTTCGCTTCTGCCATTCGGATCAAAAATTGATCCGCCGGCAGAAAATCTACCAGGCGAAGGCTTATTTGTTCATTCCCCCGGCGGTCCAGAAAAACAACCGTTGGAACCCCTTTGACTTCATATTCCTTTAAGAGTTGCTCATGCACCGGATTCTCCTTACGCGTAAGGTCAACTTTGACCATGATAAAGTCCTGTTCGGCCTGTTTGACAACCTGGGCATCATGAAAGGTGATCTGGTCAAGTTCGCGGCAGGGACTACACCAGTCAGCATAGAAATCAATGATTACGGGTTTGTTTAATCTTTGCGCTTCTGATAAAAGTTCAGCGGAATACGGTTGCCAGGTTACGCCGGATCCTTGCAGGACCCATGTGCCGATAAGTATCGTCGCAATAACTACGCTTATTATGACAACACTTGTCCTGATCCATTCAAATGCTCGAAAGCTCGCCTTGGTCCTATCGATCCATCCTAAGTGGAGCCCTGCTGCCAAAGCCACGGTTGCTAAAAATAAAATTCCTATTGTTTTGGGCAAAACAGGTCTAATGAAATAGGCCGCCATACCGACCAGAACCCATCCCATAAATTTCCTTACCCAGATCATCCATTCACCGGAGCGAGGAAGTTTATTTATCTGTCCTGAAAACATGGCCAGAAAGAAAAGAGGCAAACCAAGGCCGAGGCTTAGAGTGAAAAAGATGATAAATCCCAGCCAAGGGCTACCCAGGTAAGCAACCCTATAACAAAAGGACCGATACAGGGAGCCGCCACCACCCCAAGAGTTAATCCCATGAATAGCGTCCCTAAATAGCCGGCATAGGATTTTGATGCTGCCTGCATGAGGCCGCTGGGTAGCCGCAATTCCCAGAATCCAAAAAGGCTGGTAGCAAAAATAATCAAAATAGCGGCGATCGCGGTCAGCACCAGGGGGCTCTGAAGCATTGCCCCCATCAGACCTCCGGTCAGAGCGGCAGTTACACCAAGCGCTGAATTAGTGATCGATAAGCCGCCGATGTAACATAATCCATGACCGATTAATTGGCCTTTACCACTTCGGCCGCCAAAATAGGAGACAGTGATGGGAATCAAGGGATAGACACAGGGGGTCAGGTTAAGGGCCATGCCCCCCGCAAAGATACCTAAAAGGGTCCAAATCATAGCCCAGCCGTATAGGGGCTCCGGTTTCTTTGGCTCCGGGGTTATTCCGGAGAGCCCCGCCGGGGTAATCTCCACCGGCAGGCCTTGGGCATGCCATTGCGGATAACCCATAGGGTCACGATAAACATTTTTGTAACCAAGCGTTACAGCCACACGGGCTGCCGAGTCGCTTCGGACTCATGCCAAACCGGCTCAGTAGAAAACGATGAACCGGTCCCTATCTGAACCCAGGAAGGCCTCAAGATCCCCTTTTTTTCGCCACCGTGACAACCAGGTCGGCTCCATGGGAAAGTTCAGGGCACCTTTAATATGCCCTGTCCGGTACTCCCATTCCTCGCGCGTGTCCACCAGAAAGAGGTTGTCGGGATTCTTGTTGTAGCGCTTCCATAAATCTTTAGTATTGATAAGGTGATATCCACCCAGCTGCGCTTCGGCCCGGATATCC
>JAQBHK010000175.1:0-4361 GCA_032127815.1 Desulfobacterales bacterium | reverse complement strand
TGACATTGGAACTGAAAGATTGAAAACAACTCTCATTTTATGCTGCATTTAAAGGCTGAATTTTTGTTCGGCCCTTTCTTTCCCAGTAAATTTTGAAGAGATTTATAATCGTCGGTTTCAAAAAGACTTTGACTATAGCCTTACACATTATACTGAAGAGAAAAAATATGGAATTGAAGGATAAATCATGGCAGTTAAACAACTTACGGACGGTCGCTGGTTTTGCTATTATCGAGAAAGTGGCCGCATAAAAAGGGAATATTTCGGACGGGGTCCAAAGGGTGAATATTTAGCGAAACAAAAAAATATTGAAATGAAAATCAAAAAAATAAATGCTCTGAGAATAGAATTAGACAAAAAAAGGGCTGAACTTGAAAGAATACGCAAAAATTTGGTAATACAAGATGTATTACCAAACAGCAAAAAGGCCGGTTTGTTAAACCGACCTAAGGTATTGAAATTATATGGTGGGCGGTACTGGGATTGAACCAGTGGCTTCTACCGTGTGAAGGTAGCATTGCCACCGCTATCAAAATATTCTCAATATTATCAGTCATCTGAAATTTAACGCTTCTTGCTCACGGACAGCCTGCGGACACTCGCCTTCCTGACATTCCTTCTCTTAAAAAAGGGCTTCAGAGAATCCGCAGTGTAGCGAGTATACTTTTTCGTGGTTTTCGTGTCAGAATGACCAAGCACTGTTGCGATGATATTTTCACCTAATCCTTCCTGGGCCAGCTTGGTCCCCAGGGAATGCCTGGATGCATTTTTCAAGGGGATATACCTGTATCCGGCATCCTTACATGCCTTGTTCCAAGTGTCATTTAAATAAGACTGACTATAACGCCTGCCCCACTTATTGATGAAAATGAAACCAGTGATTGAGATGGGCAATCTATTAATGATGGCCCCAGTCTCCTTCTCCAGAGGGATTACACGCCACTTATTTTCCTTCGGGTTGTCCCGCAGCCTGTTGTTTCGGCTGAATGTCCTTCTGATCACGACCTCATCAAAATCCCCTAAAGTGCAGTCCCTCATCAACGCCCTGGCCTCAGACGGGCGAACGCCATACCAGAGGATGAAGTGGAAAATCGGGCGGTCATACATGGGAATCTTTTTCAGTATCTCGTCCTGTTCATCCTCGGTTAGGAAGTCAAAATAAGCGTCTGGGACATAGATCTGCGGGAAAACTGGGACATGGACCCTGTTGAGGTCTCCTGACCTAAGGCCATCAAAAAAAATCTGCCTTATTACCCCAATTACACTCTCACGGTACTTCGGGGACATCGTTTTATTGCCCTTAACTTTCAGCTCAGCCAGATGGAGGTTGAAGTCTTTTATGTCCCTGGTTCCGATTTGCCGGATGTCCATCCTCCCGAAATAGGGGACCAGATATTTCATGACGATCATCTTACTCCGGTAAAGAGTCGAGTAGGCGATCTCGTTAGACTTGTGTCGGATCTCCTGCTCCTTAAGCCAGCTTTTTGCATAAACCTCAAAATAGAAAGGCTCGCTTTGGGACTGTCTGTATTTTTCAGGCTTGAAACGGAAGTGGTCGATTTCCCACCTGATGTGGTTGAGCAGGCGGTCTGCTCTCTCGTAGGAATCAAGAGCCTGACCATTTTCGTCCCACCAGATTTTGAACCTCTCCCCTTTGTAGGGAAGGTCGATAAAGAAACGGGCTGGTTCAGTGAGGCATTTTTTACAGACGAGCCTATCCTTGACTTTCTGGAACTTACCTTTGCACTTCGGGCATTTCCTGTCTGTTCTTACATGACCTATCATAACAAGGTCACTATATGCCTCTCGCTTACCCATTGTCAAACCATCAATAAAATTTGAATTAAATTATTAGCTAAGTGAAATTGTTATCATAATGCATATATATCACACCACAATAAAAACTCCTAAAAATTACCTTAATTTAGCCAATGCAGAATCGACTTCTCTAATAAGATTGCCGATATTCAGAATATGAATATCCTCCCATTCCTCGGTTATAGGTTTAGTAAAGGGGCCTGAGATGATTTTAGCGTTTCCTTTTTCGTCGATCTCAACTTTCAATGAGCTTTTGCCAATCTGCCCTTCTATATCAACAACGCGATTACCATCCCGAATTACTGATTTGAACAGAATAATGTTAAGGGCGCTATATAAATTTTGATTGAGTACCATATCAATATATTCTGTTGCCACTTCACGCTTGTAGCCTTTCTCAATAAACTTTTTAAACAGTGCCACCCCAAAAACATCGGCTTTAACAAAAACAGAAATAGTACCTTTTCCTGTCGGAGGCAAACTGGGTTTGATAAATCCACGGACCATCCAATCCCGCAAACGCTCTCTGGGGATATTCAACACTTTTACAATGTCCAAAGTTGAGTATAGATCCTCAATGGGGTCCATACGAATGCGCCATATTATCGTATCTCCATCCACATTTAGGATCTTAATAGGCTTTTTACCTTCATACGGATCATCAATATAACCATCTTTGCACTGCTCATACGCGAGTTGCACCTGCCTCTGCGCTTGCGATCTCTTTTCGTCTTTCTTACGTTTACGAAATAATTTTTTTGTTTCTTTCATAGCCACTCCTTCATTATGGGATAATAGCAACCAATATGAAATTGTCAAGAAAAAAATTGCCCTTTTTCAGCTAATCTCATTCATCAAAATATCATGAACTTCTTTATCTTCAATCCCGAGATAACGCATTGTAACCGCCGGGCTGGAATGATTAAAGCGTTTGGCAAGCACCTCAAAACCGACGCCGTATACTGTGCGCTGAATGTATCCAAAAGTTTTTCTTAAAGTATGAGCGCCATAGTTGGATTTTAGATTGATAGCCCTACACCACTCCTTGATCAGTCTATTTACAGTCTCGATTTTTAAGGGGCTGCCCTTGGCCTTTTTACTGGCAAAAAGATAGTCCTCATCATCAGGTTTAACTTTATCAAGGTAATTCTTCAGTGCCTTATACACAGCTTTATTAACAACGAGAACATTATTTTTATGTGTCTTGCCTTCCCGGATAGTGATCGTATCACCTGCTTTCATGTCGGCCACATCTTTCACCTTTAATTTAAGTAGATCGCCTACCCGGAGCCCGTTATTGACGCCCACTGTGAATAAGAGCAGATCCCTTGGATTATCGGAAAGCAGTTTTGATATAGCTTTCACATCTTTTAGTTTACGGATGGGGTCAACAGTAATACAAGACCCTTTTTTTGGATGATTCGGATTTTTTACCGATTTCATGTGTAACCTCCTTTCTGTTTGAGAATACTAAGTTCTGTGGACATTTTACCTAAAAGTTAGCATTAAAATTAGGCATAAAAGCCCGCTACAAGCATTTTCTGTGTTAATGGATTGTTTTTGTTAAAGATATACTTTTGGGTGGAATGCTAAGTTTTATGTAAAACTTAAGATTTGAAGTGGGGAAGGTAGATGCTAATTTTTTAAGATTAGCCACATATGGAGAAATTTTGAAGCTGTGCTTCAGTTTGCATCGTCAACCAACCCTATTTTGCTCCCCCCTCAAAAACGAATCCAGCGCCTCGATCACAATTCCGATGATGTCCACATCATTTTCCTTTACATACGCTTCAACCCTCTCAGCGAGCCTGCAGGGAATCTGGATATTGAACTCCTTAGTCATGTCTGAGCATTGATCCTTAAATTTGTCGGTGGCCATATTTGGTGCTGTCCTTTTTTTGAGGGATCTTACCATAGATATCGGCAAATACACCCTTACTCTTAACCTATCACACATTATTAAAACGTCTCAAGCATAACCCTACAGATTTCTTGACATTTCTCAATCAAATATGTATTCAATTGAAATAACAATCATTTCGGAGGCTGTTTATGAACAAAATTGATCTTATCGAGGCGCTTAAAACAGAGGCAGGGATTACAAAAAGTGAAGCTACGGCGGTTGTAAACCTATTTTTCGATGAAATGAAAAACGCCCTGGCCAACGGTGATAGGGTGGAAATCCGGGGTCTGTGCTCATTCTATGTCAAGAAATACAAATCATACACCGGCCGGAATCCGAAAACCGGCGAACAGATTCAGATCAAGCCCAAGAAGTTGCCGTTTTTTAAATGCGGTAAGGAATTGAAAGATAGGGTGGATAAATAGGGAAGTTGCTGGTAAAGTTAAAATTTCGATGAGCATTGACAGCGGGTTGATACCTCAATCGTATCACAGGGACTTGGCACCATAGAATATCTGCTGCTTTTACAAAAGGGTTGTGTTTAACCAGATCACAATATCTTGAACTTATACCCTTTTTCTGATATAGCGGGAGCTACCATTTTTAGCTGACACCTAATCTACTCCTGACCTGACTACAC
>JAQBHK010000174.1:0-9470 GCA_032127815.1 Desulfobacterales bacterium | reverse complement strand
TGTATTTTATCGTGAACACACCACGGACATCGTTCGTCCAGATCGTTGATCGCTTTGTGGCAAACTTCGCCGGTAGCATCGCGTCCCGTCCTCTTGATCATAGCCGGGTTCATATATTCTACACGGAAATCAGGCGAGCATATATACACCGCAGCCTTCATGGATTCCATCATAGAGCGGTATTTTTCTTCGCTCTCCCGCAACGCCTCCTCTGTTTTCCGTCTCCGCTCCACTTCCTTAACAACTATCCTGGTCTTAATTAACATGTAGAGGAAGAATCCAATACCGATTGTCCAAAAGGTGGCGATCAGCAGGAGCTTATCCCGGAATCCTTTCAGGGCACCCACCACTTCATCTTCCGGCGTGGCAACCACAATTGACCAGAAATTGTTTTTTAAGCGGATGGGCATGAAAACGGCGTGTTTGGTTGTTTTACTGGTCACGTTTTCCCGGTTTCGGTAAAACACGTAAGTCGTTACTCCCTGCTCGCCTTGTATCATCCTTTCCGCCATGGCAAGGATGTTGGGGACTTCCCGGTGATTGTCAAAAACGGAATTGCCAACGTGACCGGGAACCGGGCAGGAGAGTTCAATGCCGGTTTTTGAGATGATCCATGCATAACCGTCCTTCCCGATCCGGATATCTTCAATATACCGCTTGGCGATTAAATCGAAGGGGAAGAGGAGGGCTATTGTACCGTTGAATTCATCTCGCTTAAAAACAGGAACATGAACGATTACTGTCTTTAGCCCTCGCCGGTTGGTGAAAACGTCGCTCAAGACTATCTGATGAGTACGCTTGACTTTCTCGAAATCTTCCAGTTTTGTCACGGTCTGACCGATCACTCTTGGTTGTAGGGCTCTGAGTGAACAATCCGGCCCTGGCTGTCAATCCGGGTTATGATGCTGACCTCTGCCGACTTAAGCGAATGAAACTCCCGCATCGTTCTTTTTCCATCCTCGTCAAGGTCAGTAATATGCGAATTAATAGACAGATTTTGCAGCATTGCAATATGGTTGTCGAAAAAAGATTCAATGGCTCTGGCAGCCTGTTTCGCGTGAATCATCTGTCTGGCATTGAGGTTCTCGATCATTTCCCGTTTGACGTTCTTATAGGTCAGGTAAAGCAAGACATAGCCGACCAGTATGAAAAGAACCAAAAAAATGATGTATCTTCCGTAAGCTGCAATAAAACTGCCTGTTGCCTTTTCTTTCATTGCTTGTGTCTCTTTAGTACCCTGTTGCGTCATATTCATTGAATCCATTCATTATGGTGGCGATGCATACAGATAACTTGCCAGCCCTCCAACGTTGTTCCAATAATCAAAGAAGTAACTCAAGCACAAAATATTGAGATTACGAGTCTCTTACACGATACCAAATATCTTACAACCATCTATTTTCATTCAAATTGAGATAAGATAATGACCTATCTCCAAAATGATACCCTGTCCATTTTTGTTAGGCTTAATGTCAAGATTAGGAGTTAACTCAAAAGGGCAGCAATAAAAAAAGAGATACATTTCTGTATCCCCTTTTTTATGAACAAATTGGTGTATTAAATTTTACAGCTAGTTTCTGCCGGAGTATTCATTGTAGGCCATAGCCACGGTTCGATAAACCAGGTGGGCCAGTTTTGAAAACGGCAAAAATGCAAACAGGTTGAACACAAACACCAGGTGGACAAAATACATGAAATACGTCACGCCGGCCATACCCGCCAGACGGGTCATTTCGGTCAGCATACCGGTAAGTCCAAGTCCCAGGACAAGTCCTAAAAGATACCAGTCCTTGTAAACGCTGGTCTGGTCGGTTTTGGAAAGACGGTTCTTGATCATCAGGATGCTCCCGATAACAAGGACCACACCGCTGACGTTGGCGAGCCATTTGACCGGGTTCAACTGGGAATAGGGACCGTGCAACTGCAGACCGTAAAGGGCTACGAAAAACACATTGGTTACGATAAAAAGCCCGATAAATGATAAAAAGACCATCCAGTGAGCCACGTCCCGGTCTTTGTTTTCCGAGCATTCTGAAAACTTGTCCTGCCTTAAGATGGTCGGCAGCACACGATACAAGGCCTTGCCCAAACCGATATAATCGAGTTTCTGCTTGTCGGTCTTGCCTTCCAGGACGGCGTTTGCATGGATATCATTGATAAATCTTTTCAGTCCCATGGCAAAAATTATTACAACCCAGGCTGCCAGGGGAACAAAAATCATATCTACCAGCCAGGTTGAAAAGAAATTGCCGTGTGATATTCCATGTTCTCCCAACGGCGGTGAAAAATCGAGCAGACCGGTGATAAGACCCAGAACCAGGAAGATCACCACGGGAATCCCCATCAGCAAAGGGAGCATTTTGGGATCATTGACCGCTTTACCAATGGCTTTGGGAGCAGCATACTCCGTGATGGCGTAAGAGCGCAAGGCTCCCAGCACTTCGCCCGGCTTGGCGCCGCGCGGGCATTTAGTGGTACAATCCCCGCAGTGATGGCACAGCCAGATATCCGGATTGCCTACCAGGCGGTCCTTTAATCCCCATGAGGCCGCAATCATCTCTTTTCTGGGGAAGGGTTTGGTGTCCGGAGAAATAGGGCAGACCACCGAACAGGTTGCGCATTGGAAACACTTCTTCAGGGTGTCGCCCCCCAGCCCGATGATCTCTTTAACAAAGCCGACATCAGGCTCAATCAGGTATTTGTCTGTCATAAGACTACCTCCTACTATTGAATATTGAATATTGACGATTGCTTTATGAACAGCGACTGCAATCGTCAATCGTCAATCGAAAATCATCGCTCATTAGAATCCCTTGAACGGGTTGGGGCCGAGGCCTTCTACCACTTCCACAAAGTCATTAATCATCTTGGGAAGTTTATCGTATTCGTCGATGGCGACCTTAAATTGGGCCACCCGTTCTTCTTCCAGAGCCAGGCTCGACAAGGCTTCACCAATCTTCTGGACTCTGATTTCCGAAAGTTCGCTGCCCTTGATAAAATGGCATTGGTAGTCGTCGCCGTGATTACAGCCCAGCAAAAAGGCCCCGTCCAAGCCCTGGGCCAGGGCGTCCTTGATCCAGATCACGTTCATGGAGCCCAGACACCGAATCGGGATTAAGCGCACGTCGGCTGAATAGACCAGCCTGTTCAAGCCGGCAATATCGAGGGCCGGCATGGCGTCGTTTTCGCAAACAAACCCGACAATCCTAAAGGGGGGCGCGTAATAATCATCCTCAGAGGGCACACCGATGGCTTTAACCATGGAACCGACACTGTCGATGTTGTAGTCGGCAAAGCCGATGATACGTTCGGGACAGGCTCCCATGCAAGTGCCGCAGCGCCTGCAACGCGCCGGATTCGGCTTGGGGGTTCCCTTTTCATCATCATCCAGGGCGCCAAAAGGGCACTCGTCGGTACAGCGCTTGCACTGGGTGCATCGTTGGAAAAAGAAGTCCGGGAAGGTCATATCGCCGGATCTGGGATGTACGGCTACGCCGCGGTTGACCGATTCGATACATTGGATCGCTTTGAGGGCGGCACCGGTAGCGTCTTCCATCGATTCTTCCATGGTCATGCTGCGCCGGATGCCTCCGGCCGCATAAATACCGGTTCGCTGGGTTTCATACGGGAAGCAGATATAATTTGAATCGCAAAAGCCGTCGAAAAGGCCGATATCCCGAAACGCAGGCCCCTGGCGATACGCCATGTTGACCACCGGGTCATCAACGGTTGCCGGGACCATACCGGTGGCCAGGACCACCAGATCGGCTCTGACTTTGACCTTTTCTCCCAAAAGGGTATTGTCCGCTTCCAAAATCATTCCGTCTCCGTTTGAAGAGACGCTGATGACGTCACCTTTGGTCAGAAAGATGCCCTCGTCCTGCTGGATGCTCTTGTAAAAGTTTTCCGTCAGGCCGGGAGTACGCATGTGCTGATAAAAGATGTAGGCCTTGCCGTCGTCGTAATCTTCACGCACATATTTGGCCTGCTTGAGGGCCACCAGGCTGGTCACCGATCCACAATATTTAAAATCAGCATCGTCATCTCCCTTGCCGGGGCTCTGGATAAAGGCCACTGCTTTGGCTTCTTTGCCGTCCGACGGCCTGGTAATCTTGCCCTTGGCGGCGATCTGCTCAAACTGGTGGTTGGTGATGACATCCGGCAGTGTTCCGAAACCCAAATGGGCAAATTCATCGCCTTTTGGTACATCCGGCCGCCAGCCGGCCGCCAGAACTACGGATCCGAACTTTTCGCCGTCGGGATCGAACTGTAGAATGTCGACCTTGCCTTCGTTGTAAGCCAGGTAGCGTTTATGCTGCTCTTCAACATCGAGCTCTTTCCCGTTTTCGTCGAGCTTCATCTCTGCGGGCAGCGGGAAGGGGACGTCAAACTTGATCTTTTCACCGGGCTTTTTCAGCGTTACGGTGAAATCTCCCGGTTCACCGGCAAGACGGGCAACGATGGTCTCGGTTTTAACGGTGATATTGTCATAGCCTTCAAGCTCTTTGATCTTGCTTGCAATAACCGGCAAAATAAGATTTTCATAGGGGTCTTTGTTGGGCAGTTGTTTGCGCATTTTGGCCGCATAGCCACCCAAAGACGACTCTTTTTCAACGATGGTAACCTCATAGCCGGCTTTGGCCGCATCCAAGGCGGCTGAGATACCGGTGATTCCGCCGCCGATAACCAGAATTTTTCTGCTCAGGGTTTCCACTTTGTACGGCTCCGGCAGATTGATCTTTGCAACCTTGGCCATGCTCATTTTCAGGTAATCTTCGGCCAGCATCTGCAGACGATCGAAGGATTCACCGTCATCTTTCTGGTCTTCCGTAAGCGCCGGGAATTCAGATCTGGGATGGGACCAGACCACCTGTTCTCTCAGGTTCACCCGGTCGACGATGCAGCCTTCGAACTTGAAGACATCGTAATTGACCCGGCGGGAACAGGCGGCAATCATCAGTGTGTTGACGCCGTCATCGGCGATATCTTTTCTAAGAAGTTCAAGGCCTTCGGCTCCGCAGAGAAACGGATGGGTTTTAACGGAAAAACCTTCTTCTTCAGGGACTGCACACAGATCTTCCATTATCAGGGCATCTCCGATGCCGCAACCTGTGCAAATATAGACACCATATTTTTTATCCATGGATAACCTCCTACTTCCTCACCAGGGTTTGAATCGCTTTAAGGGCCATACCGGTTGCATTTTGATTTGACGTTACCACGTCAGAGGGTTTATTGGCGCATCCGGCCGCAAACATTCCGCCCTTTTCAAAATCATTGATGATAAAGCCGTCTTCATTGTATGTAAGATCGGCCGGCAGCTTGGCAGTTGCAGCCGTCGGCTGCATACCGGTGGCCAGAACCGCCATTTCAACGACTTGCGAAACCTTTTCGCCCGTAACGGCATTTTCGGCAACCACGGTAATATTTCCGGTGGCGGTATCTTCGCTGACTTCGGCGACCTTGCCTTTGATCAAAATGACATTCTCATCTTCTTTGATCTTCTGATAGAATTTTTCATACCGCTGGCCCGGTGCCCGGACGTCAATGTAAAAAATATACACCTTGGCATCGGGATACTGTTCCCGAATGTAGGTGGTCTGTTTCAGAGAGGCCATGCAGCAGACATAAGAACAATAGGGAAGGTAATTTTCGTCGCGGGACCCGGCGCACTGAACAAAGGCGATACTTGCGGGCTCCTTGCCGTCCGACGGTCGGGTTATTTTTCCTTTGGTCGGTCCGTTGGGCGCCGCCAGCCGCTCCATCATCATGTTGGTGATGACGTTCGGGTACCGGCCGAAACCCAAGTTGTCGATTTTGCCGGCATCATAAGGCTCCCATCCGGTCGCCCACACAACGGCCCCCACCTTTAAGTTCTGCGTTTTGGCCTTCATATCCAGATCGATGGCGTCGTACTTGCATACCTTGGCGCATTCACCGCATTCCGATCCTTTGCAGGCCGCCGCATCGATGACATAGCGCATGGGAAAGGCCATTTCAAAAGGCCGGTAAATGGCCTTGGTCTTGTCCATGTTAAAATTGTATGCATTATTCCTTTCAACCGGGCAGGCCTCGACGCAATCGTTGCATGCCGTGCAGTTGGCATTAACCATCCTGGGACTCAGCGCTACAGTAACGTCATAGCTGCCGGGTGTTCCCACTATTTTTTCAACTTCTCCCTGGGTTAAAACGGTTATCTTAGGATTGTCCTTAATTCTTCTAAAATTGATCTCCAGGCCGCAGGATGGAGGGCATAGCTTGGGGAAATATTGATTCAACTGTGCCACTCTGCCGCCCAGGTAAGGGTTTTTTTCGACCAAAAAAACCTCGTACCCCACTTCGGCGGCTTCGAGGGCCGTGGTCAACCCGCTTATCCCTCCTCCAACAACCAAAATGCTTCCATTAGCAGGAGCTGTTTTGTCTTCTGTCATGCTATCCCTCCATGCATTAGTAGTATTATTTGATTAAAAACGGTTTCATTTTATGTTGGTGTGGTGAAATGACATCTTCAGGCGATATCTCTTGGTTGCAGTGTCCTAATGCTTAAAGGTTTTATTGTTAGCCTAAAACCAGGGTGCTTCGACCCCGGTTGCAAACGCAACGATTAAAGCATTAGCGTCCCTTTGACTGAAACCTTTAGGTTAAGGCCTCTTAATGTTGCGGGCATAAAACCCTTGAGCATCCGGGCACAAGGGTGAATGCTTGTGGATATCGCCTGAAGGGAAATGTGCTTGTCTGCTCTCCTTAATAAAAACCTCCAGGTGTCTGGCGACACCTGGAGGTATATCCGGCTAAATCGTAGCCGATCGATTACTAATCAGGGATAATCTTGATATAATCTTTCTTGAAGATATCCCAGGATTTTGCTTTGGGGTCATACTTGGAGTTTACAAAGCAGAACCAGTTTTCGTCATCCTGGCCCGGATAGTCGGACTGATAGTAGAATCCTGGATAACGGGTCTCTTTGCGGAACTGGATGTGTCGCAGGTGCGACTCGAGCGTCCAGATACGGTGCTCGATTTCCCAGGCCCGCATCAGTTCGTGCAGATCACCGGCCGCCAGCTTTTCGCAGTCTTCATGCATCAGCTGCAGCATTTCCATGACGATCTCCAGGCTCTTGTTGCTGGTCTGGTAGTAGGTCGCCGTACCGGCGCCGTACTCGTGGGCGGCTTTCATCAGCCGATAGGTCATCCCCTCGGGTTTGAGATAATTGGGGTTGATATTGACGGCAGTGGTGTAGTCGCAATGCTCAAGGAACAGCCTTACCGGCTTGTAAATCAGGTCCACCAGCTCTTCCTTGGACTGGCTGATGGCCGGTTTGAAGTCGGCATTGTCGCGCACGAACCGGGCCATGGACTTGGCGCACATCCGTCCTTCGGCATGGGAACCGGAAGAAAACTTGTGACCGGATGCGCCCACACCGTCACCGGCGGTAAACAGGCCGTTGACCGTGGTCATGCGGTTGTAAACTTTGTCTTTGTAGCGGATTTTGTATGCTTCCGGCACCCAGTCAAAATCGGGTCCGGAGGTCCACAGGCCGCAGCAGCCGGAGTGAGACCCCAGCAGATAAGGCTCGGTGGGCATAACTTCCGAACACTTCACGCTCGGCTCGGTGTTGGTGCCGCACCACAGGTTGGCCTGTCCGCAGGTCATATCAAGAAAGTTTTCCCAGGCCTCGGATTCGAGGGCCTTCATTTCGCGCTTGTCAAGTTTTGCACCCATGTCTTTAAGCGCCGTGACCGTATCCATCATGATGGGACCACGACCTTCTTTCATCTCAAAGATCATCAAATGATTCCGCAGGCAGGTCGGAGTGATGGCCGCGGTTCCATAGGGTGCGTATTTCTGAAGCTCGGCCTTGGCCGCTGCACTGCCGACGTAGCCTTCACCCAGACCGTTGAGGGTTTTGGCCTTGAACAGCAGGAACCAGGCCCCTACCGGACCATAACCGTCTTTATAGCGTGACGGGGTGAAACGGTTTTCCATCATGGTCAGCTCGGCACCGATTTTCATGCACATGGTATAGGTGGATCCGGCATTCCAGATCGGGTACCAGGCGCGGCCTTTACCTTCACCGACGCTGCGGGGCTGATAGATGTTTACGGCGCCGCCGCAGGCGACCATCATGGTGTTGCATTTGATGATGTAAACTTTGTTTTCACGTACGGAAAAACCGACGGCACCGGCGATGCGGTTCTCTTCATTGGCGTCCAGAAGCAGCTCAACGATAAACACACGCTCCAGGATATTGTCTTCGCCGAGAGCCAGTTTGGCAGCTTCGGCCACAATGCGTTTATAGGACTCGCCGTTGATCATGATCTGCCATTTTCCGGTACGCACGGGGGTGGCGCCGCTCTTCAAGGTCCCCATTTTCTGGCCCTTTTTGCCGTCCATTTTCTTGCCGTCCTCGGACATCTTCCAGATCGGCAGACCCCACTCTTCGAACAAATAGACCGAGTCATCCACGTGACAGCCCAGGTCAAAAATAAGGTCTTCACGGACGATGCCCATCAGGTCGTTGCGGACCATGCGGACATAGTCATCCGGCGTATTGTCGCCCTTTGCGGTTCCAATGTAAGTATTGATGGCGGAAAGCCCCTGGGCCACAGCACCGCTGCGCTCCAGAGCAGCTTTGTCCACCAGCAGAATCTTGGCGTCGTCCGCCGCCCATTTCTTGATTTCGAAAGCCGTTCCCGTGGCAGCCATACCGCCGCCGACAATCAGATAATCAACTTCGAGCTCTACCACTTCCGGGTCCTTGACGGCTTTTGTTTCACCTAAAGGTTTATTCGGTAATGCCATGCTATCCTCCTTTAGCTAATATCGCAATTGTTCAGTTTGCTGTATCTTTTAAAATATTTAACCTGCTTAAACGGTTGCCAGTGGTGTGAGCATTACGTAACCGTCGGCCTCTTCGGTAGCAAGCAGTTCGCTGTCAAGGTCCTTGCCTTTCAGATCCACGTAAGCATTGGCGGCGCCTTCCGGGGTGGTGCGGATGGGGAACTTAAAGCGCTTGATGGTGCCGTTTCTGAACTTACAGGTCCACATAACATCCTCGGTTCCCAGCATGGGCATAATACTGCTTCCCAGCGGCACAAAGTCGGCATAACCTCTTACTTCAATAGCCTGGGTGGGGCAGATCTTGACGCATGAGAAACATTCCCAGCACTGATCCGGTTCCTGGTTGTAGGCTTTCATCGCATTGGGCTCCAGAACCATCAGGTCGTTGGGGCAAATGTACATGCAGGCGGTTTTGTCCCCGCCTTTACAGCCGTCACATTTTTCAGTAATTACAAAACTTGGCATTTAGTATACCTCCTGATTTTGCTTTGTAAAAGATTTCGGTATTTTAACCTCTAAAACGAACTTTACGGTACAACCTTCGAGTTTTCAACACCTCCCTTCATAACTGTGGCCAAAGAAGCAACTTTTGGGCCATCTGATTTTTTTAAAAGATCAACAACAAAAAT
>JAQBHK010000173.1:0-4167 GCA_032127815.1 Desulfobacterales bacterium | reverse complement strand
TCGGCCGACGATACCCAGGCCAGATGGAGCCTGTCTTTTCCGATGCCGGCGATATCGAGCAGTTTTTGAGTCAATCGAATCTTTTTTTCTGCCTGAACATTACCTTCCAGGTAATGGCAATCACCGAAATGTCACCCGGCCACCAGTACGCCGTCACAGCCCTCTTTGAATGCCCTGATAATAAATAAGGGATCAACCCTGCCGGAGCACATAACGCGCAGGGGTCTCATATTGGATGGATACTGCAACCGCGAAACACCGGCCAGGTCAGCCCCGGCATAGGCGCACCAGTTGCACAGAAAAGCTACTATTTTGGGTTCAAAATCCGCCATTTTTCCACCTTATGTTTTCAGGTTATTGGCTAAAATTTCCTGCTAGGGTTTAAATTTATTATTTTAAATCGCAAATCATCAATTTCTAATTACATTGCAGCGCATACAGACTCTATGATCTGCTGATCCCTGAAATGGAGCATGTCAATCGCCTGCTGCGGGCACGAAGCAGCGCAAAGGCCGCATCCCTTGCAGGAAGCCGGAATATTCTTTGCCTTATATCCTTTTCCTTCGGGGTCTTCCAGTATAATAGCGTTGAAAGCACAGATTTCATCACACAGGCCACACCCGATGCATTTTTCAACATTCACCTGTGATACCAGCGAAGAAATCCGGACAGAATCTTTTGCGAGTATTGTCGTGGCCCGGCTTGCTGCCCCCAGTCCTTGAGCGATGGCTTCATCAACAGGCTTGGGCGAGTGGGCCATACCACAGACAAACACCCCTTTTGTGGCAAAGTCGATGGGCTGGAGTTTGACATGGGCTTCAACTAAAAAGCCATCTTCATTCAGCGGCACCTTGAACAGTGAGGCAACGGGATTTTCCCGAGGCGGCACAATCGGGGTAGCAAGAACCAGCAGGTCCGGGTTTATCTCAACTTCACGTTGCAGCACATAGCTGGTACACCTGACATTAAGATCGTTTTGATTTTTTGAAACCACTAATTCTTTGTCAAAGTCATAATGAATAAAGGCAACGCCTTGAGCCCGGGCTTCACGATACAGGCCCTCACGCAGTCCGTAGGTACGCATATCCCTGTAAATAACAAACACATCCATTTCAGGCTTTAACTGTTTTAATTTAAGTGCATTTTTTACGGAATGGGTACAACACACTTTGGAGCAATACGGTCTTTCTTCGATGCGTGAGCCCACACACTGGATGAAGACAGCGGTACGGATCTCGTTTAACGCCAGATTATCATCAATCAATTTGCGATCCAGCTCCAGACCGGTTAAAACCCGTTGATCTTCACCATAAAGATATTGATCCGGTTTGAACTCTTGAGCGCCCGTGGCAATGATTGCCACACCGTGTTCTATGACCTGCTCTGTGCCCGCTGTTTCAACCGTTGTTTGAAAATTACCGACAAAACCACTCACCTCTTTTATTTGGGTGTTGGTCAGTATATTGATGTTTTTGTCAGCTTCCGCCGCCTTAATAAGTCCCGCCAGCTTTTTCTGAACATCTTCGCCCTGCCAGGTTTCATAAAGATTTAGGGCCTGTCCGCCGAGGACATCGCTTTTTTCGATCAGATGGGTGACATATCCCTGCTGTGCCAAATTATTGGCAGCGGTAATACCGGCAAGGCCTCCGCCTATGACCAGGGCAGACTGGTTCACTTCCATTTCCGGGTCGTATAGCGGTTCCAGCAGGCCCGCTCTGGCTACGGACATGCGTACAAGATCTTTGGCTTTTTCCGTGGCTGCCGCACTGTCGTTACTGTGCACCCATGAACATTGATTGCGGATGTTGGCCATTTCAAAAAGGTATTTGTTTATGCCCGCATTTGTCACCGTTTCTTGAAAAAGGGGTTCGTGAGTACGCGGCGTGCATGCGGCCACGACAACGCGATTCAAATTTTGCTCTTTAATCACCTGGGTGATTTGTTCCTGGGTGTCCTGGCTGCAGCTAAAAAGATTGTCCTCTGCAAAAACCACGCTGGGCAAGGTTTTGGCAAATTCAACCACATCCGGAACATCTAAGAAACCGCCGATATTGGTCCCGCAATTACATACAAAGACGCCGATACGCGGAGGATCTCCCGTTACGTCAATTTCTTCGGGAGTCTCTTTTGTCCGCGTCATGGATTCCCGTGACTCCGCCAGCAGAGCTTCAATCTCCGCTGCCGCAGCGCTCGATTCAATAACCGATTGGGGGATGTCCTTAGGACTTTCGAATGTGCCGCAAACAAATATTCCCGGTTTCGTGGTCCTGACCGGGTTAAAGCTGCTTGTTAAGGCATGCTGATATTGATCCGTCTCAACACCGAGTTTTTGGGCCAGGTCCAGCGCTTTATGTGACGCCGTGAAGCCCACGGAAAGGACCACCATGTCGAACTCTTCTTCAATCCTTAGGCCGGCCTTATCTGTATAACCGATGCGAAGATTCCCGGTTTCGGACGGAAGGATTGAGCTGATTTTTGATTTCAAAAACCGTACGCCCGCTGCTTGAGCCCGATTGTAGTACCGTTCAAAATCTTTCCCGTGGGTTCGAATATCAATATAAAATATGGCTGTATCCAGTTCTCCCTTTTCATGCTCTTTGGCGATGATGGCCTCTTTGATGGCATACGTGCAGCAGACTCCCGAACAGTACGGCTGTGATCCGGGGTGCATGTCCCTTGAGCCCACGCATTGAATCCAGGCGATTTTTTCCGGCTTTTTATGATCAGAAGGCCTTACCAAATGCCCGCCGAAAGGTCCGGTAGCAGCAAGTATCCGTTCAAATTCGAGGCTGGTTACAATGTCGGGTGATTTTGTATACCCATACGTATCGTAAAGACCGGGATCATACACCGCACAGCCGGGGGATATCAGCACCGCTCCGGCATTGATGGTTAATTCCTTGGGCCGGTCTTCAAAATTAATGGCGCCGGTGGGACAGAATTTCTCACATGCTTTGCATTTACCATTTTTAAAATAGATGCAATTTTCATCAATGGCGTACTTTAAAGGAACCGCCTGTTCGTATTCAACATAGATCGCTTTGCGTTTGGCAAGCCCGGCGTCGAATTTGTTTGTCACCTTTTTGGGACACTTTTCGGCACACAGACCGCAGGCAATACATTTATCCATGTCAACATACCGGGGGTGTTGCAAGACCTTGATCTCAAAGTTTCCTTGTTCCCCGGAAATGTTCTGAACCTCTGACAAGGTTAGCAATTCAATGTTTAGATGCCGGCCGACCTCGACCAGTTTGGGTGAGATAATTCACATGGAGCAGTCATTGGTGGGAAATGTCTTGTCCAGTTGAGCCATAATCCCGCCTATGGAGGCGGATCTTTCTACAAGGTATACATAAAAACCGGAATCAGCCAGATCCAGAGCCGCCTGCATTCCGGCAATTCCGCCGCCCACTACCATTACGGCACCTGTTTTATTATTCGGCATTTTCTTCTCCTGATTCTAAAAAGGATGCGACACCGCTTATATCGAGCTGATTCATTCCGATTCCCAAAGTCTTTTCATCAATGCCCAGACACAGCCCCAATAGTTGCGGATAAAGCACAGAGGCCAGCCGGTTATCCCCGTTTGCAGATACCATCATTTTTTGTGCTGTATCGAATTGCATATGACAGTAAGGGCAGGCTGAACACAGATAGTCGGCCTCGGCTTTTAAAGCGCCCGCCAACTTTCTGGCGGTCAGATTCATGGAAAGATCGTCATTGACGCCCAGAATGGGAGCACCGCAGCATTCCAGCTTGTTGTTCCAGTCCACGCTTACAGCGCCGGTGACCTCCACCAGTTTATCGAAAATGACAGGCGCTACCGGGTCGTCGAACTGCGTAACCTTGCTCGGCCGCAGGGCATGGCACCCGTAATGAGTTGCAATTTTAAAGCTTTTATATTGCCTGGTTATTTTGTCTTTAATAGCATCCAGGCCCACATCGTGATACAGCACGGAGAGGAAATGTTTAACCTTAGGCTTGCCGGAATACTTTAAGCCTCTTTGGGCCAGCAAACGGTTGATTTCGGTTTGCAAATCACCTTCCGCTTTCAGGATGTGCTGGGCTTCTTTAAGGCTGCCGAAACAACATTTACACAAGACCATGACATCGAGACCCGCATTCTCCGCCAGCGCCAGATTTACCGCCGCAGAAAAAAGAAAGGCT
>JAQBHK010000172.1:0-20339 GCA_032127815.1 Desulfobacterales bacterium | reverse complement strand
GCCTCTGCGTCGCTGAAACCACGGATCCCCTTGTTTCAAGAATTACGCTGGTCACTACCGGTGCACCCCCGATTATTGAGCAAATAGAGAAACAGCTCAATAAGCTCATTAATGTCATCAAAGTCCACGATCTTACCGGCAAAGAATTTGTTCATAGGGAGATGGCCCTTATCAAGGTGGTCGCCAAGGCCGAACACCGGGCCGAAATCCTGCGGACCGTCGATATTTTCAGGTGCAAGGTAGTTGACGTTGGACGCGAACACTACACCCTGGAAGCCACCGGTGATGAAGGCAAAATAAATGCCATTTTGAGCCTTTTAAAACCTATCGGAATCAAGGAAATTGCCAGAACAGGCATAATTGCGCTGTTCAGGGACCCTAAATAAAGGAGGATATAATGGCGATTATCAATTTTGGCGGTGTTGAAGAAGAAGTGATTACGTCCCAAGAATTTTCTTTGGAAAAAGCCCGCAAGGTGCTTGAAAACGAAATCGTTGCAATCTTGGGCTACGGCGTTCAAGGACCGGGTCAGGCTCTGAATTTGAGGGACAACGGCATCAACGTTATCGTCGGGCAGCGGGACAATAGTAAAACTTGGGATAAAGCGGTGGCCGACGGGTTTGTTCCCGGCCAAACCCTTTTTGGACTTGAGGAAGCCGCCCGTAAAGGGACCGTTGTTCAGTTTCTGCTTTCAGACGCCGGTCAGGTTGCCACCTGGCCGCAGATAAAACAGTGTTTAAATGAAGGTGATGCCCTCTATTTTTCACACGGTTTTTCAATCGCTTTTAAAGATCAGACCAACATTATACCTCCTGAAAACGTCGATGTCATCCTGGTCGCCCCCAAGGGATCCGGCCGTACCGTTCGAACCAATTTTTTAGACGGCAGCGGCATCAACTCCAGCTTTGCCGTTCATCAAGACTTTACCGGCAGAGCCAGGGAAAGAACCCTGGCCCTGGGTATTGCCATCGGTTCGGGTTATCTTTTCCTCACGACCTTCAAAAATGAAGTTCACAGTGATTTAACCGGCGAGCGCGGTGTACTGATGGGTTGTCTGGCAGGAGTGATGGAAGCCCAATACAACACACTTCGCAAGCACGGGCACAGCCCCAGTGAAGCCTTTAATGAAACCGTGGAAGAGCTTACCCAAAGTCTGATTCGACTGGTGGCCGAAAATGGTATGGACTGGATGTTTTCGAACTGCAGCACCACCGCCCAAAGGGGGGCCCTGGACTGGGCGCCGAAGTTTCGTGACGCCGTTCTGCCACTCTTTGAAGAGCTATATGAAAATGTCGTTTCCGGCATTGAAACAAAACGGGTTCTTGAAGCCAACAGCGCCCCGGATTACCGGGAGAAACTGCAAATAGAACTCGATCTTATCAAAAACTCTGAAATGTGGCAGGCAGGAGCCGCCGTAAGGTCCTTGAGACCTGAAAATCGATAACAAAGATTTAAGTTTAAAGTGCCTATTTCTGGTTAGCCGGTTAACCGGTTAGCCCGTTGTCCTGTATAAAATTCCGGGCTAACGGGCATAATCGGCCAACGGGCACAACCTTTGTTAACTTTAGCTCACTTTAAACTTAACAATACAGCCCCTTATTCAACATAGAAAAACAATTGTTGATTTGGTGTCCATTAGGGGCCAGATACAAGGAGAAAAAAAAACATGGAACCGATTCTGTTATACGACACTACCTTAAGAGACGGAACCCAGGGAGAAAACATCAGTTTTACCGCCAAAGAGAAAATCCAGATTGCCCAACGCCTGGACGACTTCGGCATCCATTACATTGAGGGCGGCTGGCCGGGTTCCAATCCCAGGGACATGCAGTTTTTCGACCTGGCTCAAAATACCACATTTAATCATGCGCGTATAACAGCATTCGGTTCCACCCGCAAACCCCGAATCGCCGCCGCTGACGACCCCAATTTGCAGGCGCTGTTGAAAAGCAATACTCCGGCGGTAACCATATTTGGTAAAACCTGGGATCTACACGTCAAAAAGATCATGAACAATACTCTAAAAGAAAACCTGGCCATGATATTTGAGTCGGTTGATTTTCTGAAGAAGAATGACCGCGAAGTGATTTACGATGCCGAGCATTTTTTTGACGGCTACAAAGATAACCCCGACTATGCCATGCAGACCTTAATGGCGGCGGTAGACGCCGGGGCACAATTTGTAGTCCTTTGTGACACCAACGGCGGCACTCTCCCTTTTGAGATCGAAACGATCATGAATTTTGTTCGCGACGCCTTTTGCGAAAAATACAATACAACCAAAGATGCGTTGCCGTTTAAATTCGGCATCCATACTCACAATGACAGCGGCCTGGCGGTGGCCAATTCCATCGAAGCGGTCGCATGCGGTGCGGTAATGGTTCAGGGGACTATCAACGGCTATGGGGAACGCTGCGGCAATGCCGACTTGACCTCCATCATGCCGATTCTCCATTTCAAAATGAACCGTACCTGCATATCCAACGAGAACATGGCTAGATTGAAAAAGCTCTCACGGTTTGTCAGCGAAACCGCCAACATGATTCCGTTAAACAGCCGGCCTTTTGTGGGCAAAAGCGCTTTTGCCCATAAAGGAGGCATTCATGTGAGTGCGATCATGAAAGTATCCAAGGCCTATGAACACATGGAGCCCGAACTTGTGGGCAATAAGCGTCGTGTGCTGGTATCGGATCTTTCGGGTAAAAGTAACGTGGAATTCAAAGCCAAAGAACTCGGCGTCGAACTGGGAAATAACGGGGTTGGCAGTCGTGAAATCGTAACCGAAATTAAGCGCATGGAACAGGAAGGGTATCAATTTGAAGCTGCAGAAGGATCCTTGAAAATTCTGCTGGAAAAGTTTTCCGGCCAGTTTAAGCCCCTGTTTGAACTCAAATCCTTCAGGGTTCATATCGAAAAGGACGCCGAGCGACCCTGCACTGCCCATGCCACCATCAAAATTTCCGTGGATGACAAAGAAGAAATCACCGCTGCCGAAGGAGACGGACCGGTCAGTGCGCTTGATAGCGCACTGCGCAAAGCTTTGTACAAATTCTACCCGGAGATTGAGGACATGCGCCTGATCGATTACAAGGTTCGGGTCATCGACGGACGTGCCGGAACAGCTGCCAGAGTCAGAGTGTTGATTGAATCACGGGATCAGGATAATATCTGGAGCACCATCGGTGTTTCCGAAGATATCATAGAAGCCAGCTGGCATGCCCTGGCAGACAGCGTTCAGTACAAGCTGGCAATAGCGCACCATAAAACCTAACCCGGACAAGCCGGAACCAAATATGATTCTCTCGCAAAGGCGCAAAGACGCCAAGATTCTTAAAAAATTTATCTTTGTTTTCCTTTGCGAGCTTTGCGCCTTTGCGTGAAATAATGTACTGCTCAATAATTGATTTTTGCCATAAAATGCAAATAAATCACAACTAAGAAACTGACGAAAAAAAGGAGCAGAACCGTGAACCTAAGGAAAACCAACGCCGCAGGACAAATACTTGGCCCCGTCCTGCGGCCCATGCTCGCTCAATAAAATCGCTGCACGATTTTATATAACGCGGCTGCGCCGCTTAAAAAAATGACTTTTTACGACGCCATTAATCATAAGGAGCAAAACAATGAGCGAACGTGTAATAATATTCGACACAACGTTAAGAGACGGCGAGCAATCTCCGGGAGCCAGCATGAACTCAGCTGAGAAAATGCGCCTGGCGGTCCAGCTGGAAAAGCTGGGTGTAGATGTCCTGGAAGCCGGTTTCCCCGCAGCATCCGAAGGTGATTTTGAAGCTGTTTCCGGAATAGCACAAAAGATGAAGCGTGTTGAAGTTGCCGCTCTGGCGCGCACTTCCAAAGCGGATATCGACCGTGTCTGGGGTGCAATCCAACACGCTGCCAAACCGAGAATTCATACCTTTATCGCCACATCCGACCTCCACATGCACTACAAGCTGAATATGAGCAAGGACGAGGTTATGAAAACCGCTGTGGAAGCGGTCAAATACGCCAGTTCCTTTACCGACAATGTTGAGTTTTCAGCCGAGGATGCTTCCCGCAGTGACCGGGATTTTTTGTGCAAGGTTTTCGAAGCGGTTATTGCAGCAGGTGCCACAACTATTAACATTCCCGATACCGTGGGCTATGCCATACCCGAAGAATTTTCAGACCTGACAAAATATGTCATGACCCACACTCCCAATATTGGCAAGGCCGTAGTAAGCGTACACTGCCACAATGACCTGGGCCTGGCCACGGCCAATACCATTGCAGCCGTATTAGCAGGTGCCAGGCAGGCGGAAGTGACCATCAACGGAATCGGGGAAAGGGCCGGCAATACATCTTTAGAAGAATTTGTTATGGCCATGCATACCAGGCCCAATTATATTCCGTTATCGAGCAATATCAAAACCGAGCTTATTTATCCCACCAGCCGCTTGGTCACGATGATCACCGGCATCATCGTGCAGCCCAACAAGGCCATTGTTGGAGCCAACGCCTTTGCCCACGAAGCAGGAATTCATCAGGACGGTGTTTTAAAGAATCCCATGACGTATGAGATCATGAAGCCTGAAACCGTTGGCCTTTCCGCCAACAAGCTGGTGTTGGGCAAACACTCGGGGAGGCATGCTTTGCGCAACCGTTTAAAGGAGCTGGGATACGATCTATCCGACGAAGAATTGAAGCTTGTTTTTAATAAATTCAAAGAGCTGGCGGATAAGAAAAAACATGTTGTGGATGAAGATCTTGAAGTTATCGTTACCGAGGGAATCCTGCGAACCACCGATACCTTCCGCCTGGAATATCTGCATGCAACATGTGGCACAACCGTTATTCCCACGGCAACCGTTAAACTCACAATAAACGAACGATCCGTTCAGGGCGCGGGTTACGGCAACGGACCCATTGATGCTGCTTTTGACAGCATCGCCAAATTGACGGGAACCGCATCGGAACTTATGAGATTTTCGATCAGCGCCATTACCAGCGGTACGGATGCCCAGGGCGAGGTTACGGTACGCTTGAAAGAAAACGGCCTGATTGCCCTTGGTCGCGGGGCAGACCCTGACATTATCACCGCCAGCGTCAAGGCTTATATCAACGGATTGAACCGGCTGGAATATTTGAAATCCCACCCGGTCGATGCCACTGAAGGTTTGTAATTCCCGATCTATAAAAAAGCTGAAGGGGCTTATCAAAAGCCCCTTCAGTATATAGAAAATGTTTAGCGTTTCAATAAAAATGGCGCCTTTTATTGAAGCTGTGCTGCCGCGTTTCATAAAATCGCAAACGATTTTATTTGCCGAGCATCCCCTTTTTTAGCCCGGCGTCAGCCGGGATGTCGCCCAGCCAGATTGAAAAAACCGCCTTTTTAAAAGCCAGTCCCGGTATTGTTCCTTTCAGTTTGCCTTTGACATAGAGACTGATACCCTGCTCCGGAATATAGATGATGTCGTAAATGTCGTTTTTCTTGGCCTCATCGGCAAAAAAAGCGTTGAACTGGTCTATTTCAGCCTTGATCGATTCAAGATTGCCACCGGTGCCGTTTTTAAAACCTTCATTCCAACCATCAATAAGGTTTTCACTGGATACTCCGTTATAAATAAAATGCATTCTGATGGCCATGGGTTCATCTGTTGCCATAATTTTGAGAGGATCCGTCTCCTTCTGTTTAAGATAAAGGCCGCCGGCATAAACCTTGATAAACAGTTTTTTGCGCAAGCCGGCCCCGTTTAACAGTAATTTATCCTTGCCGGCCATGAGGTTGTCAGGCAACGTGACACTGCCGATTTGCTTTGCATATGCCACGGGCGTCATCATGAGTAACGCTAAAGTTATAACTATCAGTCTTTTCATAACCACATTCCTTTCACCAAAGAAACAGGCTCGGTTGCCTGGACGGCAGTTGGCCGACAGGTAGATGCGTTTTGCGCGCTTTTACGCTTTAGCCTTAATTCCTTCGGGTTAGTCCCCCATTTTAGCCATGTAATCATCATACTGGGTTTCAAGATAAAGTTTGTGCTTGGCTTCCTCCTGGGCTAGAACCTGGAAGAGCTTTTTGCTTGCGGCGTCTTCGACTTCTTTTTCAAGCTTGTTATAAAGCGCCAGCGCCTTTTCTTCCCGCTGCATGGCAAGCATCAAAAGATCATTGTATACCATGCCTTCAGAGTATTCCATTTCAACAACATAATTGCTGCGTTTGATGTCCGTAACCCATTTGAGTTTATACTCCGCTACGCTTTTATCAACGCCTTCGGTCAGGAATGTTTCCAGCAGGGCCTGGTGCTTGCGCTCTTCAGCGGCAAATTCCTTGAGCATCTCCTTGGAACCTGCAAATGGCTCTTTTTTACTGACTTCATCGTAAAACGCAGCGGCGACTTTTTCACTCTCAATGGCAAACTCGATGATGGCCTTCAAATTTTCAAACTGCATGTTCCTCTCCTTTCTATTTGTTTATTAAATCTTCAGGTTAATTTGTTTATGAAATAATCGGGTTAGTTTCCAGAGAACCAATAATCTCGTATATATCAGGAATTCCCTTTTCAATCAAATATGATTCTATCCCCTCAATGATATCTAGGGTTGCCCGCGGGTTGATGAAATTGGCGGTCCCGATTTGCACGGCCGCAGCACCGGCTATCAGGAACTCTAACGCATCTTTGGCATTCATGATACCGCCGACACCGATTACCGGTATCTTTACGCTTTGAGCAACCTGCCAGACCATGCGCAGAGCTACGGGTTTTATGGCCGGCCCGGAGAGCCCGCCGGTTATATTGGCCAGCTTCGGGCGCCGCGATTCAATGTCGATGGCCATGCCGGTTATGGTGTTGATCAACGAAACCGAGTTCGCACCTGCAGCTTCCACGCTGCGGGCGATTTCAGTAATGTCGGTTACATTAGGAGAAAGCTTGACAATCAGAGGTCTGGTCGTCCTGCTGCGGACCGCCCTGACAACCTCGGCAGCAGACTCCGGATAGGCGCCAAATGCTGCCCCGCCTGCTTTTACATTGGGGCATGAAATATTTACTTCAATCCCTGATATTGCTTCAATATCATCCAGGCGCGCGGCCAGTTCGGCATATTCTTCTTTAGTTTTTCCGTAGATATTGACCAAAATCGGGGTTGTCAGCTTTTGCAAAAACGGTATTTTTTCCTTAACAAACGCCTCCAATCCAACATTTTCAAGTCCAATGGCATTCAGCATGCCACACCTGGTTTCGACGATTCTCAAAGGCGGGTTACCTTTGGACGGCTCGAGCGACAAACCCTTGACGATAATAGCTCCCAGGCGGTTTAAATCAATAAGATCTGCAAACTCACGTCCATATCCAAAAGTGCCGGATGCCGTCATTACGGGGTTCTTGAGTTCCAGACCCCCGATATCAATACGAGTGTTGGGTTTGGCTGTCATTTTACAACGAGGTATAAATCAAATATTAATCGAAAGCAAGATTACGTTTCATGAGGCAGAGATAATTTCTGCAATATTAGCAAAAACCTTTGTTACCGGGGAATTTTTATTTTTATTCTGGAATGAAGTACCGGAGTCACCGCAAGCAACAACATCAAGATCGAACGGAATCCTCCCCAAAAACTTTATCCCGGCCGTCCGGGCTGTTTTTTCGCCACCGCCGGAGCCAAACAGATCGATCATTTCGCTGCAATGCGGACAGTTAAATCCGCTCATGTTTTCAATCAAGCCGAAGATCTCCATTTTTACAACATTACAGAAACTGATGGACTTCCTCACATCCGCCAGAGAAACCTCCTGTGGTGTGGTGACAATAATCGCTTTGGCGTCGGCAATTGTCTGGGCTACGGTCAAAGGTTCATCACCGGTTCCCGGAGGTGAATCGATTATCAAATAATCGAGCTCACCCCATTCCACTTCGCTGATAAACTGTTGAATCGCCGCATTTTTGAGCGGTCCCCGCCAAATAATGGCATCATCCTTGCGTGCGCTAAGCGATTCAATTGAAACCGCTTTCAGATTTTCCGAGTACGCCATGGGTATGAGTTTCCGGTTTTCGTTCAAACCGAGCATCCCTTTGAGCCCAAGCATCCTCGGCACATCAGGACCATGCAAATCAACATCCATAATCCCCACGGTGTACCCCTTGGCGGCCAACGCAATCGCAAGATTGACAGAAACACTGGTTTTACCCACTCCGCCTTTGCCGCTCAAAACAATGAATTTGTTTTTAATTTTTTGCAAAGATCGTTTAACCAAAGCGTCCTGATCTGCCTGGGTCTTGTTTTGTTTGCCGGTAGCGCAGACACTTTCATGAATTCGAGTCATTATATCTATCTCCTATGATTATCCTTAAAGCAATTTATTATTGTTTTCACAACCAAAACAAATTCTTCATTAAAAATGCGGGTTAAATGCAGCAAATTATGTGCTGGCATCAAGGTTGTCAAGAATTTTCTCCGGCTCTGCTTATAACGCCCCAATCGGAATTTACGCCTTGACCATCAATACATCCTCATGTATTTTTGCCCTGAAGGATAACTTACTTTTACCTGAAAGATGATAAATTGAACATGGCGCGCTTACAAACAGGCCTTGAAAGGTTTAGTGACTCACCACCCGAGTGGATATCCGGCCATCGCCTCGGGCTTTTGTGCAATCCTGCTTCGGTGGACCAAAATTTCTGCCATGCCCGCGAACTGATCAACCGGCAACTTCCTGGACAACTCAAGGCATTGTATGCTCCCCAGCATGGATTTTTTGCCGATAAACAGGACAACATGATCGAATCGGACGATATGCTCGATCCGGTTTTAGATATTCGGGTTTTCAGCCTTTACGGTCAAACCCGTATCCCCGATAAAGAAATGTTCGACCATATCGACACCCTTATCGTTGATCTGCAGGACGCCGGAACCCGTGTTTACACGTTTATTTACACCATGTCTTACTGCCTTGAAGCCGCCCAAAGGTTCGGCAAAAAAGTGCTGGTTCTGGATCGGCCCAATCCCATCAACGGCAACATGGTCGAAGGCAACTGCCTGTCCGCCGCATGCGCTTCTTTCGTGGGGCGTTATCCCATACCCATGCGCCACGGGCTGACCATCGGCGAACTTGCCGGCCTGTTTAACAATGAATACCACATCAACTGCGATCTTGAAGTTGTTCCGATGAAAGGCTGGAACCGGGCTATGTATTTCACCGATACCGGCCTGCCCTGGATCGCGCCGTCACCCAATCTGCCGACACCGGCAACTGCCATGGTTTATCCCGGCCAGGTGTTGTGGGAAGGCACCAATGTCTCCGAGGGACGGGGAACCACCCAGCCGTTTGAATTGTGCGGCGCGCCATATATCGATATAAAAAAGGTGTCCGCAGTTCTGGAAAGAGACCGCCTGCCCGGCGCAATTTTAAGACCGACTGCTTTTGAGCCAACTTCCAACAAATGGGCACGTACGCTATGCCAAGGGTTTCAGATACATATTACCGACCCATATAAATTTAAACCGTATCTTACTACCCTGAAACTGGTTCAGGCAGTAAGATTTCATCACCGCGACCGCTTCGAGTGGAAGCCGCCGCCTTATGAATATGAATTCGACCGGAATCCCATTGACCTTATCATCGGCGACAAGGATATCCGCAAGCGTCTTGAAAATTTCGAAAGCATCGATGAGATCGAAAAGTCCTGGCAGAGCGATTTGAATGCATTCATAGAATTAAGCCGGAAGTATCATCTTTACAAATGACAAATGACCAAACAGACTGGAAGCGAATGTTTTTTAAGGAGAACAAGGTCTGGCAGGCAACAGATCAGAGTGGAAAACCTGTTGTCAAAAACGGCAAGGTATTGATCAAATACCAGTTGGAACAGGATTACGAATACTGGGTCAATCAAAATAAAGTAACATCGATTGAATCATCCCAACCTGAAACCAAATCTCCTTCCAAGAAAAAATCTGCAAAAAAACCTCCTGAAAAGCAAAGCGCTCAAGAGATGGAAACCTTCGATGCAGCCGCATACGATGGCGCCGTATGTATTTTTACTGATGGAGCATCTTGCGGAAACCCCGGCCCTTCCGGAATCGGTGTTTTCCTGCAGTATGGGAAACACCAAAAAGAGATATCACGCAATATCGGTATTGCAACCAATAATATTGCAGAGCTTGAAGCTATTCGAACCGGATTGCTGGAATTGAAAAATACCGATCTGCCGGTACGCGTCTTCACCGACAGCAGCTATGCTTGCGGTGTGCTGACATTAGGATGGAAGGCAAAGAAAAATACTCAGATGGTAAGATCCATTAAAAAAACGATTGCAAAGTTCAAGGATCTGAAAATCATCAAGGTTAAAGGGCATGCTGGTATTGAGGGCAACGAAAAGGCGGATTTTTTGGCAACTTCGGCCGCAAAAGAATGAGACCTTTGCAAAACGTCCCTTTTTACCCGATTTCTATGCGCCTGCCCTGTGGAATGCGAAACCTATTCCTACAGGGTCAAGCTCAAGCAAAAATGGCCATTTTTCAAAGGTCTCAAACCAAACAAGCGTCCCTTCTCAAATTGAGCGGGACGCTTGTTTTGGAGATTTAAAGTCTATAATTTTACGTAAAACGCTTTTGGCTACGCTTTTTGTTCCTTCAGCGTCTCAATCTCTTTTTTAAGTTCTTCGATCTCATTTTTGTATTTTTCAGAATCATCAGATGCCACCGGCGTATCGAAAGATGTGTCATCTTTCTTCCAGGTATCTTTGAGTTCGTCAAAGCCCAGATAAAGCGCCAATCCACCTCCAAGTAGCAGAGTAACCGGGATAGCACCGGCTAAAAGCTGCAAAAAAGGTTTCCACCATACTGACATGCCAATGAGACCCAAAACAGCTGCTACCGCCCCACCAATTAATGTTTTCATATAAACTCATCCTCCTTTAATTAAATTTGATTTTGCTATAATTTTTTTTAAAAAAAAGTTGCATCTAAAGCCGTTATAGCTGTTTAATACCGGCGGAAAAAAACATCATGGAGAACCTTTCCTGAGCAAGAATCTATGAGATAGCATAACAAATTTTGTAACGCAAGCTTATTTTTCCTGATATGGGCATATTTTAAAGTAAATTAAATACGAATGCTGCATTAGCCTCTTTAGTTTTATAATAACCTGATTTTAATTTCTTTTTTATAATAATCAGCACCGTAAAATGAATGATTGCAATCAAAATTAAGATTTGTTAAATTACAAACGTGATGAATTCGTAAAAAGTAGAATTCATCACGTTTTAGGTTTTAAGTGTTAGGTTTTAGGTTATGGTTCTACAGTTATTTACACATACATAAAACCTAAAACTTGAAACGTTCGTCAAAAGTCGTTTTTTAACTTTTTACGACGCCATCAATATTGGATAAACGTCATGACAGCATGGATTAAATTAAAGCTATCAAACTTTAGGATGAAATTCAAAGCAAGGATAAATTCCTTTCTTCAGAATACCCACGATCATTATCTATGCTGGTTGCCGGAAGATATAGGTTTATTATCATCATTTATGCTCAAAACTTTCTTTTCCGGCGTAATAGTTTCCGAAGAACAGACCCAGCAACTTAAAGTTCTTAAAAAAGAGGGGATTATTGTTTACGCTTACAAACACAAAAGCTATTTTAATTACCTCTTTTATTACACTCGCTACAAGCAGAAAGGCCTGCCGTATCCTCAACTGGGCTTTGACTATAACATTATTGTCTGGCAGCCGCTGTCTCGCCTTGCCAAGGTTTTTCTGGCACACCTCGATTATTTTTTTTCCAACCTGTCATTTCCGGATCCTTATCGAAACGGATATATTCGCAAGGAACTGATCGGTGGACGAACGGCGCTGCTTTCACTGGTGGAAAAAAAGGGTTTTTATCGTAGATTTGTAAAAGCCAAACCAGATCCGCTCCGCTATCTTATAGAAGTCCAGCAAACGATCGACCGTCCCATATTTATTGTTCTTCAACCTATCTTCTTTGATAAAAACCCCCAAAAGGCTGCACCGAACATAATCGACGCCCTGTTTGGGACTAAAGAGAATCCGGGCAAACTCAGGCGCCTGATAATACTGCTTAAAAATTCCGGCAAGGTTTTCGTAGAGGTTTCAGAACCGTTTAATCTGAAGACCTTTCTTGAGCAGCCCGAAAACCAGGCCAGAGATATTGAATATCAAGCCCTGGCCCTGAGGCGCAACCTGCTTCGTCAAATCAATCGACATCGCCAGACTATTACGGGACCGATCCTTAAAAGCAAAGAAGAGCTGAAACAGAATATTCTCACCAAAGAACGCCTTCAAAAGTTTATGGCACAGCATTCAAAATCACGCGACATCCCCTTGCAGCAGGTGCACAAACAAGCAGATGCCTTTATTGATGAAATTGCCGCCAAATATAATATGGTCTTGATAAAAATATATTCAGCCGTGATAACATGGTTCGTAAAGACCATGTTTACCGGGGTTACGGTCAACAAAGAAGATCTCAACAAAGTAAAAAGCATGTCGCAAAAAGGACCGCTAATTTTAGTGCCATGCCACAAGAGCCATATCGATTACCTGATATTATCTTACCTGCTGTACCATAACAATATGCCGTGTCCACTTGTGGCTGCGGGAAAAAACCTTTCTTTCTGGCCCATGGGACCGCTGTTCAGAGGAGCGGGCGCCTTTTTCATCAGACGAACCTTTCGTGGAGCAGTATTGTATTCAAAAGTGTTTACAGAATATATTCACACCCTGCTGCAGGAAGGGTTTAACATAGAATTTTTTATTGAAGGCGGGCGCAGCCGAACCGGCAAATTAATTCTGCCCAAACTGGGATTGCTTTCAATCCTTCTCGACGCTTATAAAAACGGGGCCTGTGAAGACATGATCTTTGTACCGATTTTCATAGGGTACGACAGGGTCTTAGAGGAAAGCTCATATCTTCATGAAATTGAAGGAGAGCAAAAAAAACCCGAAAGCCTTTGGCAAATTATCAAAGCCAGAAAAGTTTTAAAAAAACGGTACGGCCGGATCTATGTCCAGTTTCATGATCCCATTTCAATTAAAAGCGTTTTGCAGCAGTATGGTACGCCCCTAGAGAAAATGCCGGCCAAAGAGTTTAATATTTTCTGCCGAAATCTGGGGCACAGGACCATCAACGCCATCAACCGGGTTTCGGTTGTTACGCCGCATGCCTTGGTAGCAGCCGCTGTCATGAACTGCTCAAAGCAAAGTTTTACTGATGAACATCTAATGTCCCATGTTGATACATATATGAATTATTTGTATGCACAAGAAGCCACACTGGCCGACACACTTCTATTCGATCATGTTCATGCCGTCGAAAATGCCCTGGACACTTATGTTCAAAGAAAGTTTATCGAGCGTATCACCAAAGACAAAGAGGCTTCGCATACGGACATCCTTTTTAAAGTAAATGAAAACAAGCGCCCCAACCTCGAATATTACAAAAATAACTGTATCGCCTTCTTTGTACCGGCGGCAATTACCGCAATTTCAATTCTGGTTAAAGATGCATTTCAGTTTTCAGCATCTGACCTTCATGCCGACTACAAATTTCTTCAGTATTTTTTAAAATATGAATTTGCTTATGACGTTGACCGTACTCCTGAAGACTATGTCCGTAAAAATCTGAAAGCTTTTATAGACGACGCCATCCTGATGCCCCATCCCGTCCTGCCGGACACTTACAATCTTACCTCTTCAGGTTTTCGAAAACTCAAATTTTTTGCAAGTTTCCTGAAAACCTATTTTGAATCTTACTGGATTGCATTAAATTTTTTCAAACAACACTCTCAAAATTCCATTAAACTAAAAGACCAACTGAAAAAAATTGATGCCATCGGACATCGCATGTATAAACAAAAGGAGATTGGACGTAAAGAAGCACTTTCCATAATCAATTACCGTAACGGCGTAGATTTTTTCACCACTAATGGTGTCAAAGGTTCGGATGATTATGAAAAAATTGAATACTATGCCGATGCAATCCAAAGATATAATAATCATCTATGATTAAATAATGAAAGCATTAATCCTTGCAGCAGGTTTTGGAACAAGGCTCCTGCCCTTTACTGAAAACCTGCCCAAACCGCTATTTCCCATAGCCGGGCGCCCACTGCTGGATATCAGCATTCAAGCTTTGCAGCAGGCCGGCTGCAAAGCGATTATTATCAACACCCATCACCTGCATCAACAAATCGATAACTTCATCGCATCGCAGAAATATACGATTCCGGTACAAACCCGCTACGAACCCATAATCTTAGGTACCGGCGGTGCCATAAAAAATGTCGCCGACTTTTGGGATGGCAGCCCCTTTATGGTCGTCAACAGCGACATTATTACAGATATTGACTTGAAAAAGGTCTATGATTTCCATTTAAAACATCCCCATCCGGTAACACTGGTCCTGCATGACGACCCGGAATTCAATACCGTATCGATTGACAAGAAAGGTCTTATAAAAAGTTTTCTTGATCAGAGTTTTACTTTAGCCCCATCCCCCAAGCCTGCCTTCATCTCTGAGAACCACCGGATGGAGCAGAAGAAGCAAGATCGTCAAGACCAGGCATGCGGCAACGAGGAAAAATCTCTCGCCTTTACCGGAATACATGTTGTGAATCCGGAAATTCTCGCTTTGATCCCTGATAAAGAATATTCAAGCATCATCGACATATACACACAACTGATATCATCAACCGGCAAAATATGTGCTTTTATTTCAAAGAACCGTTACTGGAAAGATATCGGAACGCCGCAAAGGTACCGGGAAACCGCTTTTCAAAAAATGGCGCCCAAAGCTTTTCTAAAGGCCTTTCAGGGTCCCCTGAACAACAACATTCACTGCCGTCAAATCAAAGGAGACGGCTCAGACCGCAACTGGTACCGCCTAAATTCGAAAAACCGATCCCTGGTGATGGTAGATCACGGCATCAGGCCAAAAAGCACAACCAGCGAAGCCGATGCGTTTGTGTTGATCGGCAGACATCTGTATGATAAAGACATTCCGGTTCCAAGGATCTATTTGGCTGATACGTTTTCCGGTCTGGTTTTTCTGCAAGATCTGGGGGATATCAATTTTCAGAATTTCATCCAAAATACTGAAAACCCGCACCAAATCTTCTCCAGCTACAAAGCGATTATCGATCTTCTCTTAAAACAGTCTGTTTACGGTGCTCAAGGCTTTGACCCGGCGTGGACGTATCAAACTGAAAAATATAGCCGGGACCTTATACTTGATAAGGAATGCCGCTATTTTGTTGAAGCCTTTTTAAACAAATACCTGGGAATGGACTTTCATTTTGAAAACCTTAAAGACGATTTCATGTACCTGGCGGATAATGCCCTTGAATTTGCAGTCAACGGTTTTATGCACAGGGATATGCAGTCACGCAATATTATGGTTTTCAACAATCAATTTTACTTTATTGATTTTCAGGGCGGGCGCTGGGGACCGATTCAATATGATCTGGCATCACTGCTGATCGACCCCTATGTTGAACTCGGCTACCCTATGCAAAAGCAGCTTTACGACTACTGTGTGAAAAAGCTTTCAGTTTTAATTCATATTGATCCGGAAAAGTTTGGCATTGGTTATAAATTCTGCGCTGTAACAAGAAACCTTCAGATTCTGGGCGCCTTCGGTTATTTAAGCCGTATTAAGAGCAAAATCTATTTTGAAGAATACATCCCCACAGCTGTACGGTCATTGAAGCATAACCTTACCGTTTTCAAGGACTCTGAACTTCCCCGTCTTAGGGCTGTTGTTGACGAACTATGATTTGCAAGCGCTGCTTTCACCACATCTGTGCTGCGTTGCAGGGCATTTGCGGTAGTACACTACAGCTGCATGCCCTGCGCCTTGCATATGCGGCAAACTCAGCCTTGCAAAAATAAGATATGAACTCTGTTTGTAAGAACACGGCGTTTCTGATATATGCCATATGAAAGCATTGTGAAACCAAAAAACATTTGCCACGAAGTCACCAAGACACAAAGGAAATCTTTGTTTTTTTGTCTTAGTGCCTTAGTGGCAGAAATAAAATTTAATTGAAACCTAATAAACGATGAATTCGAATACTATGGGTTCATCAAATTTGGAGGTGCAAAATGAACCCGATAAAAGTTATGGTCAACGGCCTGCCAGGCAATATGGCCTCAAATGTTGTTCAACACGCACTCAATGACAACCGCTTTGAGCTGATTTCCTACTCTCTGACCGGCTCCGAAATCACTGCATCTGAAACGACCATTGGCTCTGTGGCCTTCACTCTGATTCAACCCCAGGACGCAGATCGGGCCATTAGCGCCATCCAAGAGAACAGCGGCCCATTTATCAGTGTGGATTTTAGTCTCCCTTTGGCGGTCAACAGCAATGTCGAATTTTATTGCAGGCATAATTTGCCATTTGTCATGGGTACCACCGGCGGGGACAGGGATTTTTTGACAGAGACTGTCACGGCATCTTCCATCCCGGCGGTAATAGCGCCCAATATGGCCAAACAGATCGTCGGATTCCAGGCCATGATGGAATATGCGGCCCAAACTTTTCCGAATCTATTTACAGGCTATGATCTTGAAATCAAGGAGAGCCATCAGCAAGGCAAAGCCGACACCAGCGGAACCGCCAAGGCCATGGTCAGATATTTCAACAGCCTGGGAACACCCTATGCCGAAACGGATATTATCAAAGAACGCGATCCCGAAATTCAGCAAAGCGCATGGGGCATACCCGCAGAATTTCTACAAGGTCACGGATGGCACACCTATGCACTGACCTCAGGTGACAAAACCGTCCGGTTTGAATTCACCCATAATGTCAACGGCCGTGATGTCTATGCCCTGGGAACTCTGGATGCCGTCTCATACCTTGATAAAAAAGTAAGAGATGGCTTCCGGAGCAGGATTTTTTCGATGATTGATGTGCTCAAAGGGATTTAAGCCGCATTTTTCGTGAACTGGTTTGAAGCTCCCTGCAGCCCTGCTGAGCAGGATTTTCGCTTCGCGCCATCAAGCTAGCTTGCAGGGAGCTTCGACTGTAAGGAATTATGTCCATTTTTTTATTCGCTCGCTAACCCCGCAGCCCCGCGGACGGGATCTTCGCTACACTACGGCAAGCTGCGGGGAATACGCTCGCTATGCAGTTCAAAACAATCAATGAGGCACAAATGACCCGGATATTAGGAGAATTATAGATAATGAATAAAAAAGATTGGAAGAAACCAGCCGCGATCATCCTCTTTGTAATGCTGCTGGGCGGATATTATCAGAAGTTGAACGTGGAAGCTCAGGCAATGGTATTGCCAATGGTGATATTTATCGCTGCAGCTGTAGTTATTGCTCGTTTTAAACAGCTTGAATACGAAATCCGCTCAGCGCAAGTCACTACCCATAAAATAACGGTCCAGACTTTAAGTGTTTTGGACAGCAATGGTAATGAACGTATAACCATTGATGCAGCCTCCGAAAATCCGGCATTGACCTTTTATGATGCAAACCATACACCCCGTGCGACTCTGGACCTGGCGCATACGGAGCCGACACTGAAGCTGGAGGGCGCCAAAGGCAGCATATTGATAGCTTTTGACAAAACAGGCTTGCCGAATGTAACGCTGCAAGGCGATACCGATGAAGTCATCTGGTCGGCACCGTAACTAGTTTCCATCCATAAATGGCTATTTCGTTTGCTTGCGGCGGATGGCAATAATCTTTACATCCTTAACCGGTTTGCCGCCGGAGCCGACCTGCACCGCTCCGATTTTGTCAACCACATCCATACCCTCTGTTACCCGGCCGAATACAGTATGTTTGCCGGTCAACCAGGCTGTATCAACCATGTTGATGAAAAATTGCGACCCGTTGGTATTGGGCCCGGCATTGGCCATGGCCAGCGAGCCGCGTACGGGCGAATGGGGCGAGCCTTTTTCTGTGTAGGCATAGCCCATATTTTCGTAAACATCCTTAATGGTAAGGGCACTACGCCTGGCTTCAAATTCATCGCGTCGCTTATCAAGCTCTTTTTGGGATTTGATGTTCATCTTTTGAAACAGCGGCATGAGCACGTTTCGCTGTAAATCCTCCCGACTGCGGATCATCAAAAAAGGATGAGGCCCATTTTTAGGGTCTATCGCTTTAAGCTTGTCGAGTCCTAAAGCTTTGGCATCAATCTCGTCGTCAAACTTGTAACCCGGCCCGCCTGTACCGCTGCCCAGCGGGCAACCGCCCTGAATCATAAAATCCTTGATCACACGGTGAAAAATCAGACCATCGTAAAAGGGCCGTTTGACTTTCTTGCCGGTGGCGGCATCCTTAAATTCTTTGGTGCCTTCAGCCAGACCGATGAAATTGGCGACGGTCTCCGGTGCATCGTTTTGAAATAGTTCCACTGCAATACTGCCGAGACTGGTTTGAATGACGTACACCCGATTATCCTTTTGTTTCAACTTTCCGGCCCAGCAGTCGTTAACTGATATAACTAATAATATCAGTCCTAATACAATGGTCGTATTTTTCATTTTCTTTAAGTAACCTTTCCTTAACTTAATTTTAATTTGGATCATGTAACACAGATTATCCGGATTGGAAATCAAAACCTTGTTCAGGGTTTGGGGTTCAAAGGTTCAGGGTTGAGAAGTTCAGGGTTCTGAGGTTGAAAGGTTCAGAGGCATAAGCGCTAAGTTATTTTTGCTCCGGATGGACTGTCGAAGGTGTACTAAAAAGATGAACATCGAACATCAAACGTCCAACATCGAATGGTGATACGGTATGAAGATATCTCAAAATTTTCAGGGCATTGATATTTTGCTTCGATTGCAGTTATCGGCAATCGAGGACAATTACCAATCAGTTGAAGAATCCTAAAGTTTTAAAACCAGCCCAAACGTTGTTAGATCCATTACGTATCATTGAAATTGGTATTACAACCTGAACCGGTTTCAAAATTTCCCTTTTACCCAATCTCTTTCTTAATAGGCCTTTCTGTCAAAGGCATAGCAAAAAAGTTTTACCTTTCAGGTGGAAATCAACCTCCAAAAGACTTAATTTATGATATTTTTTATGGATGGGTAGTTTAAAACAACTGGAAAATTTGTAAACTTGAAAATTTATAATACCTTGCTGAAACGCCCCCTAAACCCGAGTATTGCACGTGACCAATGTCCCTATCCTGTTATTCCAGAGGCTGATACCCATGCGAGGATAATTGTGCCGATGGTAATGGCCAGGCAATAGGCCTGATGTCTCTTATCTATAAATTGCTTTAGATAAAGTGCATGCACCATACCGAGTCCGATTCCCGCCATAAACCCGAATAAATGCGCAGTTAGATCCGAGTGTGCCCCTGATCCCAGAAATCCTAGCAACGCCAGCCCGCCTGCCAGGGGGATCCATGCCTTTTTGCGCCGGCTGGGTATCCTGATCTTGCTGTAAAACTGGTGTACCACCAAAATACCGACAGCACCGAATACGGCCGTAGAGGCACCGATTGACATGTGACCGTATTCAAACAGCGCCGCATTGACCAGATTGCCGATAATGCCGGTCAATAGTATCATCAGCCACCCGGCCCCCCCTCCGGTTAGGTTGCAGACGGCCGTGCCGAAGATGGCAATCCCGGCCATATTTCCGGCAAGGTGCACGTAGCCTGAATGCAGCATCAGGGAGGTGACGGTCCTATAAACCTCTCCATTTAAGATGTCGGATGCGGATGAGCCGTATGATTTGATAAACGTGTCCGGCGTATTGGCCATGTTTGAGGCTATGTGGCAAGCCAGCAGCAGCACAGAAGCCCACAGGCCTGTGTAGGTCTTTTTATGTTGGAGTGTTTCCGGTTCATCCGGCAACACAACGTGTTGATTCTCACGGATGTATTCTGTGATAAGGTTCAGGGCCTTTTGGTGGCTTGATTCAGCGACCCAAATTTCCCAGCCGTCGGCTTTTTGTTTGACGGAATACTTAAGCCCGGATGAGGCCAGCACAAGCCCGTAGGTGTAGGCTTGATCATGCGTGAGGTTTGCGCATAGTTTTGCAAACATATCATGTGCTTATAGAATAGGATAAAAACATTTTATTGTATCGCAAATCCGCTTGATATTTTTATAAAGTGTATCATAGTACAAATAATCAATAAAGGCCCGTCCTTAATTGGCGGGCCGGTTTCGTTCTAAAGGCAAGACTCATTTGCCCAAATGGCAACCTTCAGTTTGGAAATATGAAAAATTTTTGAAAAGAGGAAGGAATCACGCATCGAGTAATATGAAAATTATCACAAAATACAAAATGAAAAAGGCGGATCCATTTGACCCCGCCCTTTATGCTTGAATATCTTGATCTGTTATTTTTTAT
>JAQBHK010000171.1:0-3777 GCA_032127815.1 Desulfobacterales bacterium | reverse complement strand
TTGAAAAGAGAATGGAACGTATCGAGCAAGATCGCCAACGCGGCAAAAAAGAATACGCAGAAGAACTGGCACTTTTAAGCCAGTGCCTTAAACACCTTGAAAACGAGATGCCTTTAAGAAATTTTCCGGAACTTTCCGAGGCGCCCTTGCTAAAAGGATATGGGTTTGTTTCTGCCAAACCGATTTTAGTGCTGCTTAACAACGATGACGAAAATGACCGTCTGCCGGTCATTGAAAACCTTACGAACAAAGAAGACTGTATGGTAATAAGAGGCGCACTCGAACAGGAACTTGCCCAGATGTCTGCTGAAGAAGCCGAGGATTTTCTCACAGAGTTCAAAATTTCTGCATCAGCAACGGATCGGGTCATCCAACGATCATTTGAACTGCTTGGTCTTATATCCTTTTTTACCTTCGTTAAGAAAGAGGTAAAAGCCTGGAACGTAAAACAGGGTACTGTCGCCGTCGATGCTGCCGATGTAATTCATTCAGACATGAAAAGAGGATTTATTCGGGCTGAAGTGGTTGCCTACAACGACCTGATGGATGCCGGCAGTTATCAAGAAGCCAGAAAAAAAGGGACCGTCAGGCTCGAAGGCAAAAGCTACACGGTTCAGGACGGAGATATTATAACCTTCCGCTTTAATGTCTAGCTCCAGCTCTCATCTTACGCCAGCCTTCGTTAAAAAAACGTTTTTCGCGGTTCAAACCCCATTTTTTCTCCAACCGGTCAATGAACTCTTCATATTTTAAAGGTGAATATCCAATAGTTTCATCGGCCTCTTTAAATTCGGAAAACAGCTTGCCAATTTGACTGATGGAAAGATTCCGGTCCATCCAGGGCAATAGGATTTCATCTTCCTTTTTGATATGTTCTGTAAGCAGAGCACCATATGCGGTCAGGTGTTTTCCAATTGTCGCCTTATCTTTTCTGCCAAGCGCTTCAAGTATGGCCTTTACATGACTTCTCCCTTGTTTGTGATCTGCATGCATAACTTTCAGAACATCCAAATCTTCATCAAAATATTTGAAAAGAATATCTTCTTCTTTCCCATGATGATACTTGTCAGCGTAAGACCGTATAAAATCGACGGCCTCGATTATCAACTGCCGGTCTTCCTTTGAATCCACATCAAGATTTGCTACAATTTCCGGAACCAAGGCGATCAATCTTTTTATTAAAACATGCTCGTCAACCAGCATTTGCATTGGCAGGGAGTAGTTTAGTCCTTTTGGTTCGGTCTCGGTTTTCCTCTCAATCCGGGGTATTTTTACTTCTTTGCCGGGGTATAAAGCCTGGGCGATTTTTGCCATCAACTCTTGTTCTTTATCCGCGGTCAAATTATGTATTTCCACAATATCCTTTAACAGACAGGTGCCCACGCTGCAGGGAGCACAGCCAATATCATATTCATTCAGGATCTCTTCTACTGCGGGAAATTGATTGATGATCTCTTTGATCCCTTTATTCAAATATGCTTCCATCTTGCACCTCGTCTTATACCGCCTTATGTTAACCTAAACTGATCGGTTCTAGGTTCAGGGTTCCAGGTTCAAAGGTTATAATATCTTGACATTACTTGATGTTACAACTCAATACCTGGATCGGTCTATGGCACCCATTGGGTGAAAATTACTTGCCGCCTCTAATTGAGGCGTAACTCTTTTGGATTGAGTCCGTTAAAGCTCATCAACCCGGAACCTTGAACGCTGAACCGCTCAACCTAGGTTTAAATAAATGTCGGGGCTCAGTCTGTTAACATAAAACAGCACTAAAAAACATCAACGCCAAGGCAGGCTTTTTCTTCTGCCGATTCCGCTTTCCTTTGGGGGCCAACATGCTCGGAATTGTCAAAACAGTATATTTTTAAAGCCCGGAAGTCATTGACTTAAGTCAATAGTAGTACCAAATTTTAGTTGAGTAGAGGTCAACAGCGGTCATGCTCATCAACTCTTATGCGGCTGCTGACACAGGCATGGCAAGACCCGGAACGAATCCTGGCTGCATCAGAAAGGGATAATACTCCCACGATATTTTGAGGATCGTCTTTGTACACAAAAAGACGGTGTACGTCAGTGAATATCATTTTATGAATAGCGTCTTCCAAATATTCATCTTGATCGCATGAACGCACCGGAGACGACATGATGGTTTCAGCGGCAGTTTGAAAATCGACACCGTGTTTGCAGCTTACAGCCAAATCGGTTTTCGATACCACACCACATGGAACACGCTTTTCGTCCGTGATCAAAATCGCTCCAAAACGGTATTTTGACAGTTCCTCCATAATATGCATCAAAGAATCATCTTGAAGGCAGGCTTTTACCGAAGTTGTCATCACTTCTTTAACTTTATACCGGCGGATAGAAGTGTCGGCTTGCTTTTTCCGCTTGCTGCTACGGTAGCTGTATTCGCAACCGTAACAAAATCGATATAAAAGCCCAACAATATCAGGATATGCCAGGGCTCCGACAACCTCATGCGGTCTTTCCCCCGCAACGTACAACCGGTAGACTCCGTTTGAGCGCATTATGTCCAGCGCCGAGTCGAGAGAATCGTCGGGCCTGCAAAAAAGCGGAGGAGAACTCATAATGTTATCCAGGGAAGTTTCAAGGGGCAAACCGGCGTAGTAGGCCCCCATGATATCGGTTTTAGAAACAACACCGACCGGCAGACCATTCTCATCCTTTGTCAGAAAAGCATTGACCTTGTATTTGATTAAGGTGTTGATGGCTTTATCAATGGTGGCGTTTGCGGGCAGGTAGATAACCTGCTTGCGCATAGCTTCGCTGATCAACAACCCGCTCAGCGTCTTTCTGCTATCCATAATAACTACCTTTATTCACTTGGTTCGGACAAGCCGCAACAAAACAAAAACTCATCACGAAAGCACGAAAATTATTATATTATTTCTATTTCGTGCTTTCAATATTTCGTGTTTTCGTGATTAAATTCTTTCTTCATCCGTTATTAAGTCAGCCGGTCTAGAAGATGATAAAAAAAGTTGGAGATGTATACCATCCCGATGGCTTTTTCGGCTTCCAAAACCGGTATCCGCCGGATATGTTTTTTAATCATGATATCCAGTATTACCATCAAATGCGTGTCCGGAGCAACGGTGATCACATCGGTGGTCATAATGTCTGAGACCAGGATCGATTTGGCTCTTTCACAGGTATTTTCTATCAATCCGGCAATATCAATATCGTCCATCATGCCCCAAACATGAATATGCTTGGGGCGGATAAACAAGAGAATATCGTACATGGAAAGCATACCGACCAAGCGCCCACCCTTATCAGTCACCATCATCCCGAAGATATTCTGCTTTTCTTCTTCACTGGCCTTTTTAAACATCCTTACCGCTTCGCTGATCGAAATATCAGGGTCCAGCGTATGGAATCTGGTGGACATCACATCTTTTGCCGTTGCCATCAGTGCAACCCTCTCAAGAGATTAAGTATAAAGTTTTCTATGTTCGTCTTTTATAGCAGCAGTTGCCAAAATAACGTTCTGTTTCAGCCGCCGGATAATTTCGTTTTAATCGACAAAAACTCATCCGCTGTTTAGCGGGAACGATCCAAACGTAATTATCCAGCGGCTTACTGAAAATTATCAAAGGAAACGATTCAATCGGAATATATTTATAGAAATCGCCGTAAGTCCGATCTGTGACGAAGATGTTAAGAATAATATCAAAACCTGATAAAAAAATTTCTTTAACATATTAATCAATATCTATAAAGAAAAAATCCCCGCTGCCTGTTTCAGTAGCA
>JAQBHK010000170.1:0-7754 GCA_032127815.1 Desulfobacterales bacterium | reverse complement strand
CGTATGCGAATCGTACTAATTGGCCAGGCGGCATTTGCCGCAAAAACATTGGAACGTATGCTGGAGAGGGGCGACAACATTGTGGCGGTTTACCTGCCGCCGGATCGACCCGGCGGCCGTACCGATCCTTTCAAAGACGCGGCCGTTGCCAAGGACATTCCGGTTTATCAGCCGGCAACGTATAAGGACGACCAGGTCTTTGCCGAGTACAAGGAGCTAAAACCGGATCTGACTGTTTTGGCCTTTGTCACGGATATTATCCCGGCACGCTATTTTGAACTTCCCGCGCACGGGGCCATATGCTACCATCCTTCGATACTGCCCCGCCATCGGGGGTCCAGCGCCATTAACTGGGCCGTGATCATGGGGGCTACCAAAACCGGGTTGACGATATTCTGGCCCGACGGCGGTATCGACACCGGTGAAATTCTTTTGCAAAAAGAGATTGACGTAGGTCCGGAAGATACCACCGGATCCCTCTATTTCAACTCCCTTTTCCCCATGGGAGTAGAGGCCATTTTAGAGTCTATCGATCTGATCAAAGAGGGTAATGCACCCAGAATTGCTCAAGATGAATCCGAAGCCACCTATGAACCGCCCTGCGATGACCGTGTCGCCGCCATTGACTGGTCCAAGCCGGCCATAGAGGTACACAATTTTGTCCGCGGCTGCGATCCCCAACCGGGGGCCTTCGCCATGTTCAAGGATGAAAAAATCAGGTTTTTCGGTGCAAAACTCAGTAAAGAGTCCCATGACAAACCGCCGGGAACAATCCTTAAGATTGATGATCAAGGTTTGCAGGTAGCGCTTGTCGGGGGCAAACTGGTTGTCTCCAAGGTGCGGGCACCTGAAATAGGGAAAGTTGCTGCAGCCGAATTTGCCTCTCAAAAAGGGATAAATGTAGGAGATAAATTCGGCGCTTAATGCGAATTTATATAAAACCTAAACTGATTGGTTCCAGGATCTGGGTTCTGCGTTCAATGGAACACGGATAACACAGATTAAAACGGATCTACACAGATACAGATAAAATAATATAAAATCCGTGAAAATCTGCAAAATCCGTGTCATCTGTGTTCTACCTAAACCGATTGGCTCTAAGTTCAGGGTTCTGCGTTAACCCCTGAACCTCTGAACCTTTCAACGTTGAACCGCTTAACCTAGACAAAAAAAAGACCTTTGAGAACTGCACTTTAGATTCTCAAAGGTCTTTCTTTTTATCTGTTCACTACATCAGGGTGAAAACACAACTATTGGCAAAGGACAAGAAGTGTGCCGGGAATAGCCCCATTACAAGAACGGCACCGCTGGCAATTGCCAGGGCAAGCACAATCGCCATGGAAGGTGACGGTATGGTCACAAGCCCCTCGGAAGGTTCGAAATACATCACCTTAACGACCCTGATATAGTAGTAGATCGAAATGATACTGTTGATGGCACCGAATATGACCAGCCAGACATAGCCGGCCTTGATTGCTTCGGAAAAGATATAAAATTTACCCATGAAGCCTGCCGTGGGCGGGATCCCGGCGAGGGAGAACATAAAGACGGCCATGGCCACCCCCATCAACGGGTATTTAAATCCCAGCCCTGCAAAATCTGAGACTTTGTCATATTCCTCTTCCTTTTTGGCGAGAAGCGCGACAACACCGAACGCACCGATGTTCATAAACGCATATGCCAAAAGGTAGAACAGCATACCGGCCTGGGCCGGGCCGGTTCCGGCGACAAAGCCGATGAGGATGTATCCGGCATGGGCGATGCTGGAGTAGGCCAGCATACGCTTTATGTTGTCCTGGGCCAGGGCGATGATGTTCCCGACCGTCATGGTCAGAAAGGCAGCGATCCACATAATGGTGCTCCAGTCCCCTTCAAGAGCAGCGAGGGGCACAAGGATAACCCTGATAAGCGCTGCGAAAGCAGCTGCCTTAACGGCTGTGGCCATGAAACCTGTTATCACCGTAGGAGCGCCTTCATAAACATCCGGAGTCCACATGTGGAAAGGAACCATGGAAATCTTGAAGCCGAAGCCGACCGTCATCATAGCCAACCCGGCAACAAGGAGTTTTGAATGCAGTATATTCGGCTGGCTCGCTATGAGGTTGCCTATCTTAACAATGTCGAGGGTGCCGGTTGCTCCGAAGATAAGAGCAAAGCCGTAAAGAAGAAAACCCGAGGCAAAGGCACCCAGCAAAAAATACTTTAAAGCCGACTCTATGGATCGGAGCTTATCTTTATGAAAACCGGCCAAAACGTAAATGGCAACCGACATGGTTTCAAGGGCCACAAAAACAAGAATCAGGTTGCCGGCCGCCGCCATTAATGTCATGCCACAGGTGGCGAAAAAGACAAGAGCGTAATACTCTCCGCAGTTTATGCGCTCAAAAAATTTCTGGTAGTTAATGGAGATCATGATGGTCAGAATTAGGACCAGCAAAATGGTAAGATTTATAAAAAAAGAAAAGCCGTCGTTAAAAACCATTCCGCTCAAGGAAGAATCACCGCCGGCCGGCCGGGCCACAAGCAGACAGGCCGCTGCCGTAATAGCACCGGCAAGAGATATTAAACCGATTAAAGCGGTCTTTTTCTTGCGCTTGAAGGCATCGACAAGAAGTACGAACAATGCGGTTGCAACAAGAACAATCTGCGGCCAGACAACCTGCAAGTTTATTGCCGGCAGAGCAAATTCCAACGTCTCCATTCATTCCTCCAAATATAAAATCGCTGCGCGATTTTATTAAACGCGGCTACGCCGCTTAAAAAAATCTTAATGGTTTACAGGCTGCTCCTGGGAAGCTGTCAGACCGGCATCGCTCACCACCAGGACATTCTTACTTTTGCCGCCGGTGTCTCCAACGTACAGTTCATACTGCGTGTTGTATTGACTTATAAATTTGTTAACCGAGGCATCCATTTTGCGCATAAAAAATCCCGGAAAGATCCCCATTACAAAGACAAGTACGGCAATCGGAACCAGGATGGCTATCTCGCGCCGGTTCAAGTCCGGAATATTTTCATTTTTAACGTTAGTAACAGGGCCGAACATTACCTGCTGATACATCCATAACATGTAGGTGGCCCCTAAAACCATTCCTGAAACTGCAAAAACACCGTAAATCGGATAGGTCTTGAAGGCGCCCACAAGAATCATGAACTCTCCCACAAAGCCGTTGGTTCCGGGCACGGCAACCGAAGCAAGCGTTACAATCATAAGAAAAACGGCAAACACCGGCATAACTTTTGCGATACCCCCGTAGTCCGCCATCATCCTGGAATGCCGCCGTTCATAGATCATCCCCACAAGGATAAAGAGAGCACCGGTGTTTACACCGTGATTCATCATCTGATAGATACCGCCCTCGATGCCCTGGATGTTTAAAGCAAAAAGTCCGAGCATCACATACCCCAGATGGCTTACGCTGGAGTAGGCCACCAGCTTTTTCATGTCAGGCTGGACCCAGGCCACAAGCGCCGCATAAATAATACCGATGATTGCCAGCGCCGCGATATACGGGAGGAACTGTTGCGCGGCGTAAGGAAAAAGCAGCATGGCAAACCGCATAAAACCGTAAATTCCCATTTTAAGCAGAATAGCGGCCAAAAGGACGCTGCCGGCGGCCGGGGCTTCAACGTGGGCGTCCGGCAACCAGGTATGCAGGGGGAATAGCGGAACCTTGATGGCAAAAGCGAAGCAAAAAGCCAGGCACAGCCAAAACTGGATTGCTACCGGTATTTGCAGGGTGTAAAGCTCCAGCAGGTTGAATGTGGCAACTCCGGTGATCTTGTGGTTGTAGTAGTAGAGATAGATGATAGCTACAAACATAAGGAGGCTTCCGGCCGCCGTGTACAGGAAAAACTTGATGGCGGAATAGATGCGCCGGTCGCCGCCCCAGACACCGATAAGCATGAACATGGGCAGGAGCATAAACTCCCAGAAGACAAAGAAAAGGATAAGGTCTAACGCTACAAAAGCACCTATCATCGCTGTTTCAAGAAAAAGCAGGCTTATAAGAAATGCTTTGACGTTTTTTTGGATATACGTCCATGAGCAGAGCATGCACAAAGGAACAAAGAACGTTGTAAGTATGACCAGCCAAAGACTTATGCCGTCTATGCCGACAAAATAAGAAAGCCCCATACTCTTTACCCAGGTTACCTGCTCCACAAACTGCATGGCGGCGGTTTCGGAGTCAAAGTAAAACAAAAAAGCCAGGGAAGCGCAGAATTCAAAAATTGATATCATGAAAGCGGCTTTTCTTAACAAAGCATAATTGTTGTCTTTATTGCCCCTGATAAAAAGCAGCAAAAAGGCCCCGGCCAGGGGAAAGAAAACAATGAAACTGATGATCGGGATATTAAGTTGGTTCATTCTGTCATCTCCGGAAACTAACTCCCTAAATATAAAGCACGAAAATATAATACACGATAACAGCCACAGTGCCCGCGACAAAGGTTACCGCATAGCGTTGTACATAACCGGTCTGGATGTTGCGCAGCATACCGCCGCACCGCATAAAAAACCTTGCCGTTCCATTTACAAAACCGTCTATAATCTTAACGTCGGCGACTTGCCATAGAAAGCGGCTGAAAGAATGCAGCGGCTTGATTACATTCCACTCATACAATTCGTCAATATACCACTTGTTGAGCAGAAGCTTGTAAAGCACAGGGAACTTTTGTGCGAGAGTTTCGGGTATGGTCCTCTTTTGCATGTACATCATGTATGCTAAGCCGACGCCTGCCAGCACGATTGTTGAAGTAATCGCCATGAGGATGTATTCGGTCATGTACGATGCATGGGCGGCGGCGGCGTGGGCCTCATGCAACACGGCCGTGCCGGCGGCGTCTTGAAATATTTTTCCGGCTCCCAAACCCATAATCGGTTCCAAAAAGTGTTCGACAAGGTTGCTCCCGCCCAGCGCTGCGGGGATACCGATCAACCCACCGACAATCGAAAGAAATGCCAGTACAATCAAAGGAAACGTCATTGATTTGGGCGCTTCGTGAATATGTTTTTTTACCTCTTCAGAGGCCCTGCATTCGTTGAAAAAGGTCATAAAGATAAGGCGAAACATATAAAAGGCGGTCATGGCCGCGGCCAGTACGCCAATGAGCCACAACATAGAATTGCCGCTTGGGCTGGAAAAGGCCTTCCAGAGTATTTCGTCTTTGCTGAAGAAACCGGAAAATCCCGGAAATCCGATGATGGCCAGCGTGGCGATAACCATGGTGTAAAAAGTGATCGGCATTTTCTTTCTCAATCCGCCCATATACCTCATATCCTGTTCGCCGCTCATGGCGTGTATGACGCAGCCCGAACACATAAAAAGCAGGGCTTTGAAAAAGGAATGGGTCAAAACATGAAAAAGACCGGCGGCATAGGCACCTACTCCCAGACCTAAAAACATGTACCCGAGCTGGCTTATGGTCGAGTAGGCCAACACCTTTTTGATGTCGTTATGGGTCAAGGCCATGGTGGCTGCGAAAAACGCGGTTAAAGCGCCCACCACGGCAACAACCTGCATGGCCAGAGGAGACATTGTGAAAAGGATGTTGCAGCGCGCCACAAAATAGACACCGGCCGTAACCATGGTGGCAGCATGGATCAGCGCGCTTACAGGCGTAGGGCCGGCCATGGCATCCGGAAGCCAGATGTATAGAGGAATCTGGGCTGATTTGGCCGTGCATCCTAAAAAGAAAAGAAGGCATATCGCTGTTATAAGACCGGGCGACAGGAGGGAGGCATGGGAGAATACATCGGAAAAATTCAGTGACCATACCCCGTGTTTTCCAAGATTCACAAGCAAAAGGAGCATCCCGATGGCAAAAAAGAAATCTCCGACCCGGTTGGTGATAAAAGCCTTTTTCCCGGCAACCGCATTGGCCTTGTCGGAAAACCAGAAGGCGATCAAAAGGTATGAACACAACCCCACACCTTCCCAGCCTAAGAACATCAGAACAAAGTTGTCCGCCAGTATAAGGTTGATCATGGAAAACATAAAAAGGTTGAGGTATGTAAAGAATCTGAAGTATGACCCTTCATCCGTCCACATATAACCGATTGAATATATATGAATCAGAAAACCGACCCCGGTAACGAACATGCACATAAACATTGAAAGGGGATCGATCTGGTATCCTATAGCGACACTAAAGTCTCCGGATGCCATCCACGTGAACCAGGTGAAATCGTACAGGCGCTTGTCAGGTTCCAGCCCCAGCATCTTTAAAAAGAGGAGGCATGTTACCAAAAAAGCCAGCCCCACCGTGCCGCAGCCAATCCAGTGCACAAGTTTTTTGTTGGATCTTTCTATACGACGCCCGAAAAAACCGTTTGTCATTACTCCAACGAGGGGTAAGATGGGAATCAACCAGACATAATCAAACATTACATAATCCTCGATCTACCATTTTAGCAAATTAAATTTGTCTATGTTAATGGAACCTGTTTTTCTGTACAAAAGGACAAAAATCGCCAGCCCGACAGCCGCTTCGGCCGCCGCAACAGCCATGACACACATCACCATGAATATCCCTTCAGGGGAGGTATTGGCCCGGCTGAAGGTTATAAAGACAAGATTAACCGCCCCGAGCATGATCTCTATGCACAAAAAGACAACAATGGCGTTTTTGCGGGTCAACACCCCGCCGCAGCCGATTGTAAAAAGTATCGCCGATAAAAGGAGATATATGTTTTGATGGTCAGCCATTACAATAATACCTTTTTAATATTGCGTAACAATTAATCTTTTTTCGCCAGATAAATGGCACCCACAATTGCTGCCGTCAGCAGAACCGAAACAAGCTCAAAGGGGATGAGCCCCTCTGAAAATATGTAATTTGCAAGCAGTTCGACCTCTCCGAATTTCATCATGGCCGGTTCGGTCATCGATCCTTGTAAAGCCATGGGACCGAAGCCGATCCCGAGGACGACAACCCCGACAAAAAAGAGGGCCAGAATCAAATAACGCCCCATTGAAATGTTTCCGGCAATATCTGCACTGTCATCCGAATGCCGCAGATTCAGCATCATAATCGCATAGAGAATAAACATCATGATCGCACCTGCGTACACGATCACCTGCAAGATGGCGATAAAGGGGAAATGAAGCAGCAAAAATAAGGCCGCAATAATCACGCAGTTTCCGATCATCCACAATGCGCTGTGAACTGTATTTCGTGATACTACTACCATTATCGCGGTGGCGATCGCAATTATGCCGCAAAACAATACCAGTGCATATTCCATGAATATAAACCTTTTTTAAATGAGGAACATCTTTGGGCCAAAGATGTTCGCACTTTGATTTATTTTCCCTTGAACCGAAACCTTTCAGGGGTTTTCAGTTTTTCGATGTCAAACAAAAAATCTTTACGGTTGTAGTCGATATAATCATAAACCCCCGTCAGCTCGATGGCTCCTTCGGGGCAGGCTTCCTGGCAGAAACCGCAAAATATACATCTAAGTTCATCTATGACGAATTTTTTAGGATACCTTGTCTGGCCCTCTTCCTCATACGGGACAATTTTGATGCACAAAGACGGGCAGATCCGGGCGCACAGGCCGCACGCCACGCACTTTAACTTACCTTGCTCATCAACATTGAGCCGGTGGAGTCCCCGCCAGCGCTGGCTCCTTTCCGTCTTCTCCGTTGGATACTGAAGCGTTACCGGTTTTGTAAGAAAATTCTTGAATATAAAAGCGAGCCCTTTAAAAAGAGGCTTAACGTACTTCCCTTTTTCAGGACGACCTA
>JAQBHK010000169.1:0-6204 GCA_032127815.1 Desulfobacterales bacterium | reverse complement strand
GTCGCTGAAGCCGCAGAATTTTGAAAAGCAGAGCGTAAAGTACATTGTCAAGGACGACGAACGCAGGCAGCTTCTTCCTGTGCCGCTTTATCATGCCGGTATGTTAAAAGAAGATAATCTTTTTACCGGGGCCCTGAAACGGATAGAAGTAAATGAGGTTTTAGAGCAGGTTCAGACTGAATTTGCCGGCCTGTGCAATCAGATTGTGGCCGCGGACCAGGAGACTATCAGGGACAGGGAGGCACTAAGCGCTATTGTTAAAAAGGCCTGCGGATATTTAAATATCGGCCTTGAGGGCCTGGCAGCAGAAGGTACGCCAATCGACATCAACCGGGCGGCCGCACTGATACAGAAATATCCGCTTGCCGGAATTTTTAGAGTGGGCTACGGACGTGCCCTCGATCTAAAATGGCGAGCTGAACGCTGGCGGCAAACAAGCTGGTTTAAAAAAGAAGGGCTGCTTTTGAACTTCTGGGACCAGGCCGGGATGGGTGTGCTGGGAGGACTGTTTATTAAAAAACCTTTGTTTTATGATAATTATGCCACCGGAGTTCTGTACCGGGAATTTATCTTTTCAGACGACATTACCAAGACTGAAAAAGTCTTGAATGAAATTATCTATCTTGACGAACTCCTGGCGGCCGCGGCTGTTAAACCTGAGCAGATTACAGATGCTTTTCTGACCTATAAAAACTTGATCCTGACCCTCTGGGCCCGGAATTACCTGGGCCTTTCAATAAAACCGTCACCCCTTACAATGGATGAATTCAAGCGTTTTTTTGACGACCTGTGGAGCGGTGAAGGTAAACCGCGCAAAACCAGTCGCAAGATGAAAGAGGCCTTTCTGCATTGGCTTTCAGACCGGACCGGACAGGCCTTGTACGAAATTTCACAAAAACTGGACCAAACCCTGGAAAATCTTTTCAACGAGATCGAAAGCGAATTAGGGGAAGTTTCAAGCAAAGATCTTGTTCCCGAATATATTCATCTTTTTTTGATAGAAACTCAAAAAGCAGCTTTTTGAGTTGGCCGTCAATTTTTTATCCATAGTTGGCAGTTATTTAGCAAAAATTCTCTCCTTTGATACCCCAAAGACGCATCTTTGATTTTGCAATGCTTGTCTTTAAATTAAAATTGTCTATATATATTTGATGTTATTTGTATTTAATTGTTTTATGTTTAAATCTATGCAGGTTATTTCTAATTGGCATATATATTGCTAAAGATAATATATTGCTGAAAATAATTAGATAATTGGAAATCCGCGGAGAACGCCGAGCAGGGCAAAAAGGGCCATTTATGGATGGACACTAGTTAGAGAGTGGCTACAATATGCCGAACTATCTTGAATTCATATATTTTGACGGTCTTTCCAGGATTGCACCGGAATCGATTTCCATATTTCATTAATTAGACTATCAATCATGACTATCCGCAAAAGAGTAATTCTGATCACTTTACTGTGCTTTGCAACCATTGTTGTAACTGGGATCACCCTGGTTTTAATCAGGGATGCGTCTACAAAAGCATATGAGGCGGAGCGTAGGATTGCGAAAGTCAGGAACTCCCTCTATGATTTGAACATCATAACCAGTGATTATCTGCTCTTTTTTGACAAACGTTCCCAACAGCAATGGGCAGCAAAGAATCTAGAATTGCAGCAAAGGTTGCAAGGGCTGCAAAATTTGACCTCCGAGATTTCAAGCAAAAGCAGTAGCATAGACGCGTTTAAGGCCAGCCACAATAAACTTGAGGTGTTATTTGACAAGCTTCGTGCTGTTGCTGATGCTGATAAAGTTGAAATTAACCAAACTAAGGAAATATTCCTCATCAAAAATGAGCTGTCCGCTCAATTGCTCCTGAGATCCAGGAAAATGCTCGAAATAATAAAATTACTTTTAGACGAACAACATAAAAAACAAGAAATGTTGCATCAAAGGCAAGACTATTTGACCTGGTTCGTTATCGCGGTTTTAGTTTCATTATTATCAGGTCTCTTGTTTTGGACCAGGAGTGCGGTCTTAAAGCCGCTTGCTTTGCTCCAGAAAGGTACACTAGAAATTGCCGGGGGTAATTACAGCAGACATATCAGCATTCGGACAAAAGATGAATTGCAATCCTTGGCACACAGTTTCAATGCGATGACTGACGCTGTTAAAGAAAACGTAACAAAGCTGAATGAAGAGATAAATGAACGCAAGTGTGCCGAGAAAGAATTGACCGGATATCGTAACGGCCTTGAAGAACTTGTTAGGGAACGTACGGCCGAACTGCGTGATGTTAACCAACAACTGCAAGCTGATATAAGCAAGCGCGTACAGGTAGAAGAGGAGTTGCGGCAAAAAACGCATGCTCTTGATGAGCGTGTCAAGGAATTGAAGTGCCTTTACAGCATCTCTGCTTTTGTTGAGAAACCGGGTATTTCACTGGATGAAATTCTGCAAGGTGTCATTGATCTGATTCCTTCCTCCGGGTATTATCCGGAAGCTCATTGCTACCGTATCCTTTTGAATGGAAAGGATTACCAGACGACGAACTTCAAGGAAACCAACCGCAAGCTAATAAGTAATATTTTCGCTCAAGACAAAATAATGGGATCTATAGAAGTCTGCGATTTGGAAGAAAAGCCTGAAATAGACCAAGGGCTTTTTTTGAAGGAAGAAAGAGGTCTTGTTGATGCTATTGCCGGGCGGCTTGGAAGAATCATTGAGCGCGTGCAAGCCGAAGAGGCTCTGAAAGAGAGCGAGACCAGGTTCAAAGAGCTGTTTAAAAATATACACAGCGGAGTTGCCGTATATGAGGCAACTGCAGATGGCGAAGATTTTATATTTAAAGATTTTAACCGGGTTGCGGAACAGATTGAAGGCACAAAAAAGGAGCAGCTTATCGGTAAAAGTGTGCTTAAAGTCTTTCCCGGAGTTAGAGATTTTGGTCTTTTTGATGTTTTTCAAAGGGTCTGGAAGTCAGGCCGGCCGGAGCATTTTCCCGTTACCTTGTACCAGGATGACAGAATTTTAGGTTGGAGAGAAAACTTTGTTTATAAATTGCCTTCCGGTGAAATCGTGGCAGTCTATACAGATGAAACTGAACACAAACAGGCAGAAGAAGATAGAAAGAGACTTGAAGCTCAACTCCAGCAAGTCCGAAAAATGGAATCAATCGGCACCCTCGCAGGCGGTATTGCCCACGACTTCAACAACATGCTGGGGATAATAGTCGGTAATACTGAACTGGCAATGGATGATGTTCCGGAGTGGAATCCGGCCAGAAACAATTTGGAAGAGATTCGTACAGCCAGTATGCGCGCCCGGGACGTGGTGAAGCAAATCCTGGCCTTTAGCCGCCAAAGCCCACAGGAACTTAAACCGATTAGGATTAGCCCTATTATCAGAGAATCTTTAAAGTTGTTGCGATCTTCAATTCCAAAGACCATCGAAATTATTCAGGATATTGTAATCGAGGACGATACCGTCCTTGCAGATCCGACACGCATAAACCAGGTTATTATTAATCTTTGTACCAATGCCGCCCATGCCTTGAGGGATAAAGGGGGTATTTTGGAGGTCAGCCTGGAAAAGGTAGAGCTCGATAAAGATGCTGCCATCCGTTTCCATAACTTACACGCGGGAAAATACGTGAGATTGACCGTAAAGGATACAGGTCAAGGCATGGAACCTCAAGTGCTGGAGCGGATCTTTGAGCCCTATTTTACCACCAAAGAAGTAGGCGAGGGTTCGGGTATGGGGCTCTCCGTGGTTCACGGCATAGTAAAAGCCCTCGGTGGCGATATCAGCGTAGATAGTGAATTAGGGCAAGGAACAACCTTTCATGTGTTTTTCCCCTACACTGAAAGGAGGCCTGAATCGGAAACAGATATTGCAGGCAAGATTCCCAGGGGCAATGAGAGCATACTTTTTGTAGACGATGAGAAGGCTATGGTCGATGCGATTCAAGCGATGATAGAACGTCTTGGCTACAAAGTGACTGCAAGAACGAGCAGCATTGAAGCCCTGGAGGCCTTTCGCGTGAATTATAGCAGGTTTGATCTGGTTATTACCGACTTTACCATGCCGAATATGAACGGCATGGAACTGGCTAAAGAGCTCTTTAAATTGCGGCCTGAAATACCCATTATTCTTTGTACCGGGTATAGTGAACTGATAAATGAGGAAAAGGCCAAAGCAAATGGCATTCGTGCTTTTGTTATGAAACCGGTTGTTTTGGGTGAAATCGCAAACACTATCCGCATGGTGCTGGATCGGGAAACGGGGTGATAAATTTTGGCGCTTATTCTAATCATTGACGATGATGACCAAATTAGAACAATGCTGCGGGCAATGCTTGAGCGGTCCGGGTACACGGTTTTGGAAGCCTCTGATGGGAAGGAGGGCGTAAAACTTTGCCGGGATAATTCTTGCGATCTGGTTATTACAGACCTCATTATGCCCGAAAAGGAAGGGATTGAGACTATCCGGGAACTGAAACGAGACTTTCCGGATATTAAGATCATCGCTATGTCAGGTGGCGGACGGGTTGGCCCGGAGGACTATTTGCATATGGCCAAAATGATGGGGGCGCAACACACATTCGCAAAACCTATTGAACGCGAAGAACTTTTAGGGGCGATCAGGGAGCTTTTCGGATAAAATCGCTAAAACGATTTTATGAAGCGCGGCTGCGCCGCTTCTCGACTGAGCGATAACGTTCAATCGAAAGTTATTTGTATATTAGTTTATCGAAAAATACCAACCACGATTTTGAATCCCCACCATGCAATAAGACATATTTTTATTTATCTTTTGCTTAAACCCCGCAACTGACAACAGATAGAGGATAACACCTGATTGAGTTTTAACTCAATCAAGGGTATACTTTTGCTTGTAAAAAACAGATTCCCATCTATAATGAGATATTGGAACTATCAACAAGGAGACAACCATGGCTACTGAAATTTATGGATGGTGCGGCAAGATTCTCAACGTAGATTTGTCAAATTCGCGGGTCACTGAGCTCGATACCATGGACTATGCGGACCGTTTTCTCGGTGGACGCGGAATTGCCACAAGGATCTATTGGGAAGAAGTAGGACCTGATGTGGGTGCTTTTGATCCGGAGAACCGGCTGATAATGATGAGCGGACCTCTGGGAGCTACCGGTACCCAGGGCGCCTCCAGGTTTGAGGTCGTGGGGAAGTCGCCTATGTTGATGCCGGAAGGGTTCTGCTACGGCAATCTTGGCGGTTTTTTCGGCCCTTATTTAAAAAGAGCCGGCTACGACGGTGTTGTTATTTCGGGACGGTCGGGAAAGCCGGTTTACCTTTGGATTTATGATGGCAAGGCCCAAATGCTAGATGCATCTATGCTGTGGGGCAAGGGTGTTTATGCTGTTCGGGATATCTTAAAAGAAACGCATGGAAAAAACGTGTGCTTCGTAACAACCGGTGTCGCCGGTGAAAACATGTGCCGGAGTGCCAATCTGATGACGGACAATGAAGGCAGCGCCACCGGAGGATTCGGTGCGGTGATGGGCTCTAAAAACCTTAAAGCCGTGGCAGTATTGGGCACCGGCCGTCCGGCAGTGGCTAACCCGGAAAAATTGAAACAACTGAACACGTTGGCAGTTAAGTTAAATAAGCGTGACCCGCTGATGTCCCCTTATCCTGCAGAACAGGTTCGTCGAACCGGAAAATCATCCTGTTATCAATGCGGTTTAGATTGTAAATATAGAAATTCTTTTCGAACGGCATCCGGAAAGGATGTTGTCAGAAAATGTCAATCCATGTTCGTCTATTTTCCCTGGGTAATGGGAAGGCCGGGAGAGTCTGCCGAGACCGCCGTGGATGCCACCGGTATCTGCAACGATCTGTCGATTTGTACCATGGAAATGTATAATATCGTTCAGTGGCTGGATGCTTGCTATAAGGCCGGCTACCTTACCGACAAAGAGACCGGGCTCGAGATTGCAAAACTGGGCACGCGCCCATTTTTTGAAAATCTTGCCAATATGATTGCTCGTCGAGAAGGATTTGGCGATATTCTGGCCGATGGCCTGCTGCGAGCCGGAGAAAAGCTCGGAAGTGAAGCCCGGGCTCATTTTGCCAATGAGGTCTCCGGGGTCGGGGACGGCGCCAACTATTCCGCGCGTGAATATTTAATGAATGGTTTGTTGTATGCCCTGGAACCGAGGCAGCCGATTGCCATGCTT
>JAQBHK010000168.1:0-4851 GCA_032127815.1 Desulfobacterales bacterium | reverse complement strand
AACAAAGCCTTTTTTTGATGAAGCCTCTAATCGCCATTGCCATAAGCGGCGGAATAGATTCCCTTATGGCCGCTTATCTTCTAAAAGAACAGGGACACAGCATTATAGGTATCCATTTTATTACCGGATATGAAGTTCAAGCGACTATTCTTAAAAAAAAATCGGGTTTTGCAAACACAGATACTAAATTATACGCCGGCGCCAAAGCCCGGGCCGCGCATAAAATTGCCCCAATCGCGTCCCAACTGGGAATTGATATCAAACTTTTAGACTGCAGCATCGAGTTCAAGCAAACTGTAATAGATTATTTTACGAAAACCTACCAGAATGGTCAAACTCCCAATCCATGCATGGTATGTAACCGGTCAATAAAGTATGGCACTATTCTGAGCTTTGTCCGCAAGCTGGGCGCATCATGCCTTGCCACGGGTCATTATGCCAGAATTAGACAGGATCGCAACGGCCGGTTTCAACTCTTGAAAGGTGTTGATTCGGAAAAAGACCAGTCGTATTTTCTGGCTCTTTTGACCCAACAGCAACTGGACCAAGCCCGCTTTCCCCTTGGAGAAATGAAAAAATCCGACGTTATTAAACTGGCTGCTCAAAAAGGATTTGCTCCTGTCACCAAGGGAGAAAGCCAGGACATATGCTTTATCAAAGACCAAAATTATGGAGAGTTTATAGCTTCACAACCCGGGTTTGAACCCCAACCCGGAAATATAGAAGACACCAGCGGCAAAATACTAGGCCGCCATCATGGGTTGCATCTTTTTACCATCGGACAGCGGCGTGGTATCAACTGCCCGGCCTCGGCCCCCTACTATGTTGTCGACATGGACCCAAAACAAAACCTGCTCAAGGTTGGTTTTAAAAAGGACCTGCTTGCTACGGAATGCAGCACCGTTAATGTCAACTGGATTCATCAAAAACCGTCCCGGCCGATTAAAGTTAACACACGCGTAAGATATCGTCACAAGGCGGCGGCTTCCACACTGATTCCTGTGGGCGACCATGAGGCTGTTGTTCGTTTTGAAAAACCGGAGTCGGCCATTGCACCGGGACAAGGAGCAGTTTTCTACCAGGAGGATGAAGTGCTCGGCGGCGGATGGATCGAAAAAAATGCTTGATACTGGATGCTGGATACTGGATAACGAGATTTAGCCATTTGTGCTTTTACCGCTAAAACTTTAAAAATCAATCACGCGCGAAGCACCCGACGAGGGAAACACACGAAATAGTGAAAGCACGAAATTTTATAATCTTTTTCGTGTTTTCGTATTTTCGGGCTTTCGTGATAAAAAGTCTTTCTTTTATTCCGTTTGGCAGGATTAGTTATTGAATTGAAGAAAAAGAACATAGATGTCATCAACCGGCATTCGGCCTCCGGTTTTACCATCAGCACTTTAGGCTGCAAGGTGAATCAGTATGAATCCGATGCCATCGCTCAATCTTTAAAAGATTCCGGATGCATTCTACGGCATGGTGAAGAAAACGCTGAATTGTGCATCATTAATACTTGCACGGTCACTCAGAAAGCAGCCATGCAGTCGCGGCAGGCCATCCGGCAAGCCATCCGCAACAATCCCGGTGCACGTATCATCGTCACCGGATGTTACGCCCAGGTAGATCCTTCTGAAATCAATAAAATTAAAGGAGTAAGCGACATCATCGGCCATGCCGATAAACATAAGATCCCCGAGATGATCGTTTCCACAGAGCACGTGGAGCGCCCGCACCCTGTCTTGACCTGTCGGGATATTTCCGCTGAACGTGCTTTCGGTCAAATGGCAACCGCCGCTTTTGGAAAGCGCACACGTCCTTTTTTAAAAATTCAGGACGGCTGCAACACGTTTTGTTCATACTGTATAGTCCCTTACGCCAGAGGCCGCAGTCGCAGCATGGCCACCGATAACGTATTGGTAAATATTCATAATATTCAGCAAGCCGGCTTCTGTGAAGTCGTCCTGACCGGCGTGCATCTCGGCGCCTACGGGCTTGATCTTGCGCCCAAGACGAACCTCTTTACCCTCTTGAAACATATCCGGACATCAACCACAATCGAGCGGGTGCGCCTGAGTTCAATAGAACCGCTCGAACTCACCCAAGATATTATTCAACTTGTGGCTGAATCGGATCGCTTTTGCCGTCATTTCCATATCCCCTTACAAAGCGGGGATGATGACATCTTAAAAAATATGAACCGGCCGTATACTCGTACATTTTTCAGGAACCTGGTTTTGAAAATAAATGCGCTGATTCCGGATGCCGCTATCGGTGTTGACACCCTGGTCGGATTTCCCGGCGAAACTGAAGCGGCATTCGAAAATACCTATGCATTGATTCAAGAACTGCCCGTAACCTACCTGCACGTTTTTCCGTTTTCGCCTCGCGCCGGTACACCCGCAAGCCAATATCCGCATAAAGTACCGTCAAAAATCATCAAAACCCGATGCGAAAAATTGCGCAAGCTGGGCAACGTTAAAAAAACAGATTTTTACAATAAATTTCTCGGACAACGCCTTAAAGTACTGATTGAAAGCAAGCGGGATTTATCAACAGGATATTTAAAAGGATTGACATCAAATTACATACCTGTTTTAGCAGACCACGGAAATAATCTTGAAAACACTATGGTTCAAGTCAGAATTGACACCATCTTCAATAACCGGGCGGTGATCGGCAATATCTGTTACCTAGGTTGAGTGGTTCAACGTTCAGGCCCGCCCTGGCGCGACGGCCGTTATCAATGAGATAAACCCTTTGCTATTAAAAATATATGCCTTGGATCTAAATTCTTGAAATCAGGTCTGGGCCAGGGGTTCCAGGTGATGAACCCTAACAGGCTCAATTCAAAAGAGTTACGCCTCAAGAGAGGCGCCAAGCAATTCTCACCCATTGGGTGCAAGAGATCAATCACGACATTGAGTTGTAACATTTTGTAATATCATGATTTTATAACTTTGAACATAGAACCCTGAACCTGTGAACGCATACTAAAATCGCAAATCAATTTTATGAAAGGATACATTATGAGTCAAGTTTATCAAAACCTTGCCAAGCATCTTGATAACCTTCCGGGAGGCTTTCCCGCAAGCGATTCAGGCGTGGAACTGCGCATATTAAAAAGACTGTTTACGCCCGGGGAAGCTAAAATCGCTGTGGCTCTTTCCATGCTTCCGGAACCTGCTGCCGCCATTGCCGAGCGATTAAATATGGATGAATCGAGTATGGCACAACTTCTGGAAAGCATGTCAAAAAAAGGGCTCATTTTCAGTATGCACAAACAGGGCCAGGATCTTTATATGGCGGCTCAATTTGTTGTCGGCATTTGGGAATATCATGTTAACGATCTGGATGAAGCACTGATTAAAGACGTTAACGAGTATATGCCGCATTTAATGCAGAATGTCTGGATGAAGCATAAAACCAAGCAGCTCAGGGTCATCCCCATATCCAAAAGTGTTGCGGCGGAAATGAGCATTATGCCTTATGAGGAGGCCGAAAATATTATAAAAAAGCAGTCAAAAATTGTTGTAGCGCCCTGTATCTGCAGAAAAGAACATAATTTGATGGACAAGGGGTGCGGCAAGCTCCTTGAAGCCTGCCTGGTTTTTGGCAGTGGTGCTTATTATTATGAAAAGAACGGTTTGGGCCGCTCGATATCACAGGATCAAGCTCTGGACATCCTGAACAAAGCCTCTGAAGCCGGTCTGGTACTTCAACCCGGAAATTCCCAGAAACCCTCTAACATCTGCCTGTGCTGCGGATGCTGCTGCCAGATTCTAAAAAATCTGAAAGACCTGGATCAGCCTGCCAAAGCAGTGCACTCTAATTTTTACGTTACCGTCAACCAGGAAAACTGCACGGCCTGTGGTATTTGTAAAGATCGCTGCCAAATGGACGCCATAACTGTTGAGGATACAGCGCAAATTGATCTTCAAAGGTGTATCGGTTGTGGTCTTTGTGTTGTTTCTTGCGATTTTGAAGCCATGTGTCTTGTGGAAAAGGACCAGGCGGACCGGTGGATTCCAGCGTCAGATACATTTAAAAGCTATTTAAATATCGCCCGCGAAAGGGGTTTGATTTAATGTAACCGTTCACGGGTTCAGAGGTTCAGTGTTTACCGTTATAGGTTCAACGTTCTGCGTTCTGCGTTAACCTCTGAACCCAGAACCTCTGAACGCTGAACCTTATAACCCAGACCGACCTGATGCCCAATTTGTTTGCAATCCCATGGTATATAAAGGTCTACGGTCATTTATATAAGGTAGACAACGAGGTCTGAGGTTATCTGTTTTTGCAATTTTGTTTAAGCTCATTTAGAGCAGGAGGTTAATATGTCAGGGCACAGCAAATGGTCGTCCATCAGGCATAAAAAAGGCGCGACAGATGCCAAGCGGGGCAAGCTGTTTTCCAAACTTATCAAAGAGATTACCGTTGCCGCTCGTATGGGAGGTGGAGATCTGGCCTCGAATGCAAGGCTGCGAGCGGCTATCCAGGCCGCAAAAAGTGAGAATATGCCCAAGGATAACATTGAAAGGGCCGTCAAAAGAGGAACCGGCGAACTGGAGGGTGTCAATTACGAAGAGGCTGTTTATGAAGGGTACGGTCCCGGAGGTGCGGCTGTTTTTATTGAATCTCTCTCTGACAACAAGAACAGGGCTGTTGCGGATATTCGCCATATATTAAACAAAGCCGGCGGGAATCTCGGAGCCAACGGATGCGTGGCCTGGATGTTTGCGAAACAAGGCTACATTGTTGTGGAAAATAAGGCGGTTGATGAAGAAGTTTTAATGGAGGTCGCCATTGATGCCGGTGCCGAGGATGTCCGGGAAGATAACGGCAACTACG
>JAQBHK010000167.1:0-3114 GCA_032127815.1 Desulfobacterales bacterium | reverse complement strand
GAAAAATACAATCTTTATTGTGATGAGAACCTGCAGCTTCTCAAGATGGACCTTTATACCGGATATATTCCGGCCTGGCTGACGGAGGAAGACAGAAAACAATTAACGGCAACACGCAGACGCAAAATCATTGCCGAATCGGAAACAGAAGGCAAGCTTGGCATTTCCGGGCGCGATTCCATTAAAATATTTAATGAGCTTTATTCCAAATATGCCAAGGGCGACAAGCTCATCAACATGTCAATGTTGAATAACTTTTTCACTAAATCTCGCCCGGAAATCAAAGATTCGCTTCCCAAAGGGTTTCTGGATTCACTTTTGCGCATGTACAACTACACGGTACTGCAGGAAGTCAAAGAGTCGCTCTACTATTACAATGAGGAACAGATATCCAGAGATATTCAAAACTATCTTTTTGCCGTTAACTTCGAAACAGGAGCCGTCGAAACGTGCAAATTTACCGGGGAAAAACTCGAAATAACCGAAAATTTCTTCAAGAATATCGAAACGCGCCTGGTGGGTGAAACACTGAATAATCACGATCGCTATCTGTTTAGAAGGAGCATCCACCAGGAATATACCTCCCGGACGTTGACCCAGGAGATCTTGCTTGAAGAAAAATCGATTACTGAAACCAATGTATATAATTCACTGCATGCACGCTATGTTCACAACCTGAAAGAAAAGGTGCTGGAGCCCTTCCTTGAAAACGAAAACTTTCGGCGCGCCATCAAGGACTACGACACGGAAGATTTTAAGACTTACGACAAAAAAATCCGGAACGATGTAACCTTTATGATGAACAATCTTTGTGATAAATGGAAGTATACCGCGCAGGGCGCCAGGGAAATCTGTATGTACGTCATCGACAATGCCCTGCCGAATGAGTTCAAAACCGTTAAATGAAGCATCAATCCCCGAGCAGGACAAAAAGGGGGCTTATTCCTCCTTGGCCAACGCTTCGATGCGAGCCTTAACTTTCTTGATCTCCTCTTCAAGCTCCTTTTCGTATTTTCTCAGAACGGCGGCCTTATCTGCGGCTGCATTCACTTCGGCTTCGCGAAACTGCCCGGTTCCTTTACAGTCGCAGGTGCAGATCGTGGAAAGAAGTTCCCCGCATTTTTCAAGCGCAACCGGATCTATCTCATAAGGTATCCAGTAGCCTTGGCGCTCATTTCTGACCAATCCGGCGAGCCTGAGAATTTTCAAATGTTGCGAAACGGCCGAGGGCGTGATGCCCAGCTTCTCTGACAGCTCATTGGCACCGAGAGGTCCTTTGCTTTTCAAAAGCTCCAGAATCTTAATGCGGGATTCCACACCCAAAACTTTGAATAATTCGGCTTGCTTTTTTTCCATAGCACCACCTAGTTTAGCGTTGGCTTAAACACTATGTCGCGTCCGCGTGCATGTCAAGTATGTTTTTTTAAAGATGAAATATTGTATTCCTGTTCCATCTTCTTGAAAAACATAGCTATTTATGCGACACTTAAACAAACCGAAACCACAAGATACGAGGAAGAGGAATGGATTTTTCACAACCGCAGATTCTAAAACGAACCGGGCTTAAGGTTGGACGAATAGGGCTTGGTGCCGGATATGGTGCTCCGGCAACCGCATATGAAGAAGCCTTCGAAAGAGGATGCAATTATTTTTTTTGGTTCTTCTCCAGATAAAATTCCAACACTTTAGGATGAGTTTTGCTTTCAGTCACATATTTGGTGGGGAAAAGGGGTGTAATAATTCTGTTTTTAAGGCAATATTCACGGTCTGTATCGTACAGCGCCACGATATCAAAAAATCTTATTTGATTATGTGCTGCCTGGAATGTTGTTCAGGTGTTTTTCACAGACGATTTTATCTGGATATGCGAACGATCTCAATGGGCATCTTAGGGGTGATTTCGTAGAGGTCCGGCCTGCGATCGCGAAGGTGCGTAACCGAACCGAGTCCCCGCTGCATGGCCAAATCATCCAGGTTGAGGTCCGCTATGACCACCGTCTCTGTATCTGACTCGGCTTCGGCCTGTATGGCGTTCATCGGAAATGCAAAATCGCTGGGCGTAAGTACCGCGGCCCTGCCGTAATTGATAAGAAAACTCCTCACTTGGGGCAGATTTCCCACGTTGCCGGCGAGCACGACATATATCATGTTCTCCACAGCACGGGCCTGTGCGCTGTAACGCACGCGCATGTAGGATTTACGCTCGTCGGTACTGAAAGGCACAAACATAAGCTCCATGCCGGCCAGTGTGAGCAGCCTTGAAGGCTCCGGGAACTCTACGTCGTAACATACCTGAATGGCGATGCGTGCAAGTCCGGTATCAAATATTTTTAAACCTTTGCCGGGCTTGATGCCCCAGTGCTTCTTTTCTCCCGGGGTGATGTGAAGTTTCTCCTGGGTGTAAACGTCACCGCCCGGCGTGAACAGGTGCGCCGCATTGACCAGCCCTTCTTCGGCGGGTACAGGATGGGAACCACCGATGATGAAAATGTCGCTCCTTTGGGCCATCTCTCGGAACATTTCAACGTAACGCTCAGTATACTCGGACAGCTTCATCACCGCCGCATGCGTCTCCAGATCCGGGGCCATCAGGCTGAACAACTGTGCGGTGAAGAGTTCCGGAAACAGCAGGAAATGGCAGTGGTACTCCTCCGCCGTAGAAACAAAGAAATCGACCTGCTTCTCGAACTCATCCAAGGTGCTGATCCTGCGCATCAAGTACTGGGCAGCGCAGACCCTTACCCTGCGCCCGGGACGCTTGATGGCGGAAGCCGCGATCTTTCGCCGTGTGGGCCTGAAGCTGGGATTCGGCATTTCGATTAAGGTCGCATAGTTTAGGCTGGCTTCGTCAATCAGGTAATCCAGGTGAACACCCATAACCTCGTAACCGGCCTTGAGATGAGCATTCAGCGCCATGTCTTTCAGCTCACCTGATTTAACTTTTTCTATATATTCTTCGGGCGACATCTTGCCCGCATGGTCTTTGTATCCCGGGATACGACCGCCCGCAACCATGCGCATTAGGTTGTACCGGGTCATGATCCGCTTACGGCCCTGGTAGAGCTTGCCCGCGATGCCATGCCCGCGATAGTCCGGAAGTACGGCTATGTCAGC
>JAQBHK010000166.1:0-3564 GCA_032127815.1 Desulfobacterales bacterium | reverse complement strand
CCGTAGGCGACCAGGGTTCATACACAAGGCGCAGTACATGGGACTTTTTGCGACGCCATCAAGATTTATACGATATTGAACATCACTGCTTTCTCCTAAATTTACCATGAAGTTTCAGACAAATTTTCTGCCTTACAGACTATGATCTTTTATTTTTCTTTTGTTAGAGCGGTGGAGCCGCGTTTTATAGAGTCGCAGCGATTGTATAACTTGACAAATCGGCGATAAATGTTACTCTGCTAACGATTTTATGTCAAGCATCGGACTTGACCTGCAAATGCTTTTTTTAAATTTTTGCTGATTAATTGAAGAACCCTATAATTTCTCAATAACTTTATGCAAAAGACTGGCCTATATTCCAATGCCCATCTAGTCGTTGCGGCAATCCGGGTTCTGGACCACCAAAAGAATGCTCCGCCTTCTATTGAAGACGTTTGTCAAGCCCTATCTTTCTCTTTGGAGCAAGCAAATTTCATATGCAATAAGCTCGAAGAAATGCAAATCATAGAGATCGTCAAAGGTTCCTACGGAACCAGACTATTTATTAAGAACCATTTGAAAATAGAAGAGATCCCCAGAGGCGACAAAGTAAGCGGGCTGGAAGAAGAGCTTAAGAAATTTAAAAGTTCCAGAAAGGGTTTTACGAAAGAAATTGAGTCTTTCCAGGCTAAACAGGCCAAAAAGCAAAAAGATCTTTTCGCCGAACTGGAAAAGAAACTCAAACAAAAAGCCGATAAAAAATAAAATCGTCTTACGTTTTTATTTTCCGGTAATAGTTACCTCAATGCTTCTGGTTCTGGCGCGATTATCGTGATTGATGGTCACTACCTGCTGCCAGGTCCCCAGCTTCAGTTGCCCGTTTCTGATCGGCAGTGCAATGGATGGACCCAGCAGGGCGGCCTGAACATGACTGTGTCCGTTACCGTCATGCCACGCCTTTTCATGTTCGTACTCCATGCCGGGCGGCGCCAGCCTGTTTACGGCCTGTTTCAGATCTTCCACCACACCGGACTCGAACTCGATCGTCGTCAGCGATCCGGTCGACCCCACCACCGTAGCGCAAAGGACTCCGTCTTTAACATCCGAAGCTTCGATCAAACGTTGCAGCGATGATGTAATATCGCGTATATCCGGCCCTGCCTTTAAGTCAACCTCCATGGACTCAAAAAACATTGATACTTGTTTCATAATTGTCCTCCATCTACTCTGATATAGCAGCCCGTCTAAAGCTGGTTTTTGTTGACAGGATAAACATGATTTACAAGATGCTATTTTTTAAACAAATCCAGTTCATCCTGCAAATCCTGTCAAATGCATTTTAGAGAAGATTTAAGTCCCAATTCCAAAGTCCTGGTCTTTTTTTAAGCTTCACTCCCTGGGGCAAGGGTTCGATCAGATGTACGAACATACTGTAACCGGCTTGCTGAAGTAAATCCTGCTTGACCCTGATGTCCAGTTCCCAGTTGGGGAACATCCAATAGTCTGAACCATATTGCCTAACCCAGGCCTGCTCGCCTTTGGGACTGACAAATGGCTGATCTGTTATCATATTTTCCGCAAGTGCACGCGATACACATAACGGCCAGTTGCCGGCAATAACGATACCTACCGGCAGCGGACTCTCCTTGGGCAGCAACAAATAATCCTCCCGGCCCAGTTCCGGGCTGATAATAACACCGTTAAATCCAAGAGATACCAGGCTGTCAACAGCCAGAGGATTGGCGATGTTGCAAAACGGGCCGGCCCACAAATTCAGACTTTTGGCCCCGGTGAAAAGCGCTATCTGCCAGGGGATATTAAGGACAAAATTCCGCCCCCCTTTTTTAAGGACAAAATCGACAACTCCCTTTATGTTGGCCTCATCTTCAGGCCAGATCACCGGCGGCAGCCACCACCAAAGTTTGGACACAAGGCTCCCGGGTATCCCCTCCGGATTTTTGATCGGCAGCCAGATCCCGGTTGGTCCCCGAAGCTTTTGGTTGTCAATCTTTCGGTATACATTAAGTTCAAAGGCTAAGGATCGTTTCGTTGATCTTTGCGGCAGCCTGACACGATAATTTGAAGCATCTACCCGCGGTTTTAAAATTTTGTTAAGCTCACCTTCAAGCACAGCCAGCATATTCTCAAGTGTTTTATCGAGTCTGTCCGTTAAAAATACCGGGGTCTCCTGGGCGGGCCTTTTTTTTGACGAAATCTTCAAAAACAAGCGCCCCTTTTTAGGAACAAACCTGCGGACCCTGCTTTTGCCGTGCCACTGCTCATCCTCATAACCGATTCGCAGGGTATCGCCGCTTAAAAGTTCCTCTCTGGTAACAATAAACGGTTTTTCTTTGGTCCCTTTTATGTTTCCAACAAGCAACCCGGAGCCGGTTTGTACGTCAACTTTGACCGGATTTTGAGGTCTTTGCGGCAAAACATTATAATGGGTTCCAACACGCCCTAAAGCCCCGGCAAGGAGTTGCAGGGCCGCTTTTTTCATTTTGGGATCGCTCCCCTGGTCCCTTAACATCCGGTAGGCCCGGACAGTATTAAAAACGTAATGGGGACCTTTTTTGCGGCCTTCAATTTTCCAGGCTCGCACTTGGGGAATGGACAAAAGAATTTTGCCCAGCACATCTACGCTGAGATCCTGGCAGGAAAAATATTTACCGTTCTGCCTGCCCTGTGTATAAAGCCGGCGGCAGGGTTGTACGCATCGGCCCCGCAGACCGCTCTTGCCGCCCAGATAGCTGCTCCAGTAGCACCTTCCGGAAACACCATAGCAGAGGGCACCGTGGATAAACACCTCCAGGTCCAGTCCCTTGGGGCAGGCTTGCGCCATGGCCTTGATCTCATCAATGGAAAGCTCCCGGGGAACAACGATACGGTCGACATCCAGTTTTTTGCGCACCAGTTCCAAGGCGTGTGAAAAGCTCACATTTGCCAGGGTCGATAAGTGCAATTCGCCGGAATAGCCGGTCTGTTTCGCCAGTTGCACAAGAGCCAAATCCTGGATGATGAGGGCATCCGGTTTTACCTGGCGGTTAAGCTGGTCAAGGAGTCTGCCGGCTTTGTCCAGGTCATCAGGTTTTAAAACAGAGTTTAAGGCCACATAAACCTTTACACCCTTATCATGGGCCAGCCGGGTCAGAGGTGCCAGCTCCTCAATGGAAAAATTTTTGGCCTCCATGCGGGCGGAAAAATCCTTTAAGCCGCAGTAAACAGCATCGGCTTCAGCCGCCAGGGCGGCCAAAAACGCGGCCTTGTTCCCGGCCGGAGCCAGGATCAAAGGGCGTGATATTTTGTTTGCTTTTATATTCATCGACTCAGGAGGGCTGGATTCAGGTTGCTTTCCCAATTTTTTATGAGACCATCAAAAATAATCTACTTCATCACAAGATTGCAAGGTATAAATCTACGCTCAAGCATTCCTGTCAAGCATGCATACCTTCCGGACTTTTCCATCCTTTGTATATCCTGAAACTATGTAAAAAATGTAATAAAAATTATGTAATTTATTTCACAATTTCACAATTTTTTATGTATTATCCCGTTTTTTTATTTGCACGCATTATATATATAGTT
>JAQBHK010000165.1:0-12831 GCA_032127815.1 Desulfobacterales bacterium | reverse complement strand
GGCCGTTTATCCTGCATGACGGACCTCCCTATGCCAACGGTCACATTCATATCGGCACAGCCTTGAATAAGATTTTAAAGGATATTATTGTTCGTTCACGCCAGATGTCGGGTTTTGACGCTGTTTACGTGCCGGGGTGGGATTGTCACGGGCTTCCCATCGAACATAATGTTGACAAAGAGATTGGGGCTAAAAAGCAGCAAATATCCCAGTCCGAATTTCGCGGATTATGCCGAGCTTATGCTCAAAAATATATTGATATTCAGCGTGAAGAGTTCAAAAGATTGGGTGTTATGGGGGAGTGGGAGAATCCCTACCTGACGATGAACTACAGATATGAAGCTATAATTGCCCGCGAATGCTGCAAGTTTGTACTCCAGGGAAGTCTGTTCAGGAGTAAAAAACCGATTCACTGGTGCTGCAGTTGCCAAACCGCTCTGGCAGAAGCGGAGATAGAATATTTTGATGAAACATCACCGTCGATTTTTGTTAAATTTCCTTTAAAAGATGATTTAAGCCGCGAAATTCCTGAGCTATCCGGGAAAAAAGCTTTTGTGGTCATATGGACAACAACTCCCTGGACTATTCCGGCTAATCTGGCCATAGCACTGCATCCGGATATTGTTTATGCGGCCGTAGATACCGGCAAAGGGGAAGTGCTTGTTTTGGCCAGAGATCTGGTGGAAAGCAGTATGCAAGCCATGGGTATTTCGGATTTTACGATACTGGCCGAAATTAAAGCCGCAGCCCTTGAACGCAAATTGTGCCGGCATCCTCTCTATGATCGCGATTCTCTGATTATTATGGGTTCGCATGTAACTCTGGATGCCGGTACCGGTTGTGTTCATACCGCCCCTGGTCATGGCCGGGATGATTATGAAATAGGCCTTTCATACGGTTTGGAGGTTTATTCACCGGTTGACGACAGCGGCTGTTTTACGAGTGCAGTCGATTTTTTTGAAAAACAATTTGTTTTCAACGCCAACAAAGAGATCACGGCTAAATTGCAGGAGACGGGGTTTTTGATGGCTGAAGAGAAAATTAAGCATTCATATCCACATTGCTGGCGCTGCAAAAAACCGGTTATTTTTCGAGCCACTCCCCAGTGGTTTATATCCATGGATGCAAAAGGATTAAGAAAAAAAGCCCTTGAAGAGATCGACAAGGTAAAGTGGATACCCCATTGGGGCCGGGAGCGCATTTACGGTATGATCGAAAAACGGCCGGATTGGTGTATTTCCCGGCAGCGGGCCTGGGGTGTTCCCATAACAATATTTTATTGCGAAAAATGCGAAGCGCTGCATATCAATCAGGAAATCATTGATCGGATGTTCACCCGCTTTGAAGCTTACGGTGCTGACATCTGGTTTGAAAAACAAGCCGAGGAATTCTTGCCGGAAGATAGCGTATGCAGCCAGTGCGGACATCAAACTTTTATTAAAGAAACCGACATCCTGGATGTGTGGTTCGAATCCGGGGTCAGCCATGCCGCCGTACTTGAAGAACGTGAGAATTTAACCTGGCCGGCCGATCTTTACCTGGAAGGGAGCGATCAGCACAGAGGATGGTTTCACAGTTCGCTGCTGGCAGCCGTGGGCACAAGGGAAGCGGCACCCTACAAATCCGTATTGACCCATGGGTTTGTGGTTGATGCCGGCGGTAAAAAGATGTCGAAGTCCCTTGGAAATGTTATTGCCCCCAAGGAGGTTATCGACAAACATGGTGCTGAAATTCTACGTCTCTGGGTAGCTGCATCGGACTACAAGGATGACATCCGCATTTCTGATAATATTTTGAAACAGCTTAGCGATGCCTATCGAAGAATAAGAAATACCAACAGATTCATGCTCGGAAATTTATATGACTTTGATTGTGAAAAACATGCGGTTTCCTATGAATCAATGCCGGAAATTGACCAATTCGCTCTCCACAGACTCCAAGTATTGATCCAGCGGGCACTGCAAGCCTATGAGTCCTATGATTTTCATGTTATTTATCATGCGCTGTACAACTATTGCACCCTGGATCTTTCAGCGTTTTACCTTGATATTCTAAAGGACCGGCTTTATACGTCCCCGCCGGAGGCTATTGAAAGAAGAAGTGCCCAGACCGTTATGTACATTATTGTAGACTCAATTGCCAGGCTAATGGCACCGATACTTTCATTTACGGCTGAAGAGATCTGGCAGTTCATGCCGGATACTGCCAAGAAAGAATCGAGCGTTCATTTGACTTCTCTGCCGGTTGTGAATGCGGCCTGGCTTGATGCAGAGCTGGCAGAAAAATGGGACCGTATAATCGACCTGCGCGGTGAAGTTACAAAGGCCCTGGAAGAAGCCCGAGCAAAAAAGCTCATTGGTCATTCCCTTGATGCCGACGTTACGATCTATCCGAATCAAGAATTGTATGACGCATTGTATCCGTATCTAAATGACTTGAGAGCCGTTCTGATTGTTTCCGGAGCTTCTCTGGTTCAGGCTGAGCAACCTGCGGGTGCCTTTAAAAGTTCTGACGTCGACGGATTGTCGATTATGGTTGAACCGGCAGCGGCTAAAAAATGTGAGCGCTGCTGGATACATGATCCTTCGGTGGAAACAAGTACGGAGCATCCTTCAATTTGTAGCCGCTGTGAGGATGCTCTGCAGAAGATTGTTTGAGACCTTTGAATCTATTTAGTCCTGAAAAACCTGGTTCTTTGGGCCAAGCCTGCCCCGCATTGCGGGGGTCAGAGACTTATGGCTCTGCCTTGGAGTTTTGTGTCTAAAATCACAAATTCCAAGCACCCCGCCAAAAAGACGGCGGGCAAGCAAATACCAAATAAATCACAAATTCCAATATTCAATGACCAAACCTTCCAGGCCGAGACATTGTTTGAATTTTTGAATTTCAGTCATTGTTATTTGTTTGATATTTGTTATTTGGAATTTAATTTACTACATTTGAGATAGGTGCACCCCTATGGGGTGAAACCAAGGCCTGGTCCTCTGGGCCGGAATTCTTTACTCGTGGCTGTCCGTAAAAAAAAATAGCAATAGGTAGTTTTCAATTAAGATGGAATTTTCTAAATTAAGAGCCAAATATCAAAAGCTTGTTGTAGTTGCCGGAACAGTAATCGTTTTTGATCAGATAACAAAGGCCGCGATCTTAAATACCCTGCCGTTGTACCATTCTGTTGCAGTTATACCCGGATTATTCAACCTCGCTCATATTCAAAATCCAGGCGGAGCTTTCGGCTTCTTGGCAACTCAAAGTTCGAGTGTACGTATCATGCTTTTTGTTCTAATTTCATCCCTGGCTGCCGGCTTGATATTCTATTTTTACCGGAATACACCCAAGACACATCCCTTGCTTGCGACCGGTTTTGCTCTCATTTTCGGTGGGGCTCTGGGCAATCTGATAGATAGGGTTCGCTTCGGCAAGGTAGTTGATTTTTTAGATTGTTACCTTGGAAGCTACCACTGGCCGGCATTTAATGTCGCGGACAGTGCCATCTCCGTCGGGGTGGCGATTTTTTTATTTCATCTTGTCTTTAAGAGACTACCGGAGTGAGCAAAAGTGTCTAAAGTTAAGGATGAAATTAGCTATAAAGCGCTCAAAAGCTATTTGAAAGACCTGGAAGAAAAGCAAATATCCGGCGGTTATGCACCGGTGTATCTGATATACGGAGAAGAGCTGCTTTACAAAACCGCTCTGGCAGAGCTCTTAAAGATCCTGATGCCTGGGGTAAAACGCAGTCTTAATTATGAGCCGATTGAAGGCACAGGTAATAACATTCAGACAGCGATAGAACGCGTAAATACCTACTCGCTTATGCCCGGAACTAAAGTTGTTGCCATTTGCGATTCTGACATTTTCTATTCAAAACAGGATGATGGCAAACTGATTGCAAAAGCAAAACAAGCCCATGCTAACAAAGACCATAAGAATGCTGCCAAATATTTTCTAAATATTTTAGGTCTTTTGAATCTTTCGTTTGATGATCTGCGACGCGAAAATAGAACCAAAGCTTTAAAACTTGATAAAGAAAGCTTAAGTGATGACCGGTGGCTGGACGACATTATCGATTATTGTCTGGACAACAGCCTGCCTATACCTGCTGCTGGTGACAATGCCGAGCTTTTAGGCAACGCCATCTCAAAAGGATTTCCCCGAGGGAATCATCTGATCATCACCACCGATTTGGTCGATAAACGCAGATCTTTGTATAAAATCATACGTCAAGAAGGTGTAATTGTCGACTGTTCGGTACCCAAAGGTGATCGCAGAGCTGACAAAATGGCCCAAGAGAACACCTTAAGTGAAAGGCGGGACGAGATTCTAAAGCGCTTCGACAAGACTATCGACCAAGATGCCTACCTGGCTGTGTGTGAAATGACCGGCTTTGATTTGCGAACCTTTACCCAAAACCTGGAAAAACTTGCCAGTTACGTGGGAGATCGAACCGAGATTAGCGTTGATGATGTCGGCTCTGTTTTAGAGCGCACCAAAAAGGATCCCATATATGAGTTGACCAACGCCGTTTCGGACCGCAATGCTAAAAGGGCCCTCTTTTTTTTAAAATCTCTACTTGAGGACGAACTGCACCCGTTGCAGATTATGGTCGCGATAACCAATCAGATCAGAAAGCTTCTGCTTGTTAAAGGGTTTGCAGAAAGCTCCCGGATTAACAGCCGACATGCCGGAGCCGGCTACGGCTATTTTAAAAATCACATCATGCCTTTGATCCAGGCACACGATCGTGAGCTTTTGGATCAGATCGAATCGTGGGAAAGCATGATTTCCAAAGATACGCATACCGATGGGATGAGCGGGACCAGGAAAGGGGCCAAAAAGAAAAGTAAATTGGTAACGGATCTTATCATAGCAAATAATCCCAACAATCCTTATCCAGTCTACATTTTGCTCCAGAAATCTGAAAAATATACAACCCCAGAGCTTATTGAAGCCTTTGAGTGTCTGAGGCGGGCCGATATGCGGCTTAAGTCTAGCGGGCAGCGCCCCAGGCTTATCCTGGAAGAGGCAATTTTAAAAATCTGCAGGCAAAGCTGATTCGGCAGAATGCGGGTTACGAGTTACGGGTTGCGGGATGCGGGTTGCTTGATGCTGGATACTCGGTGCTGGATGCTTGATGCTGGATACTTGATACTGATCACTGCTTACTGATCACTGGAGAACAATACATGGGGTTTATCAGACAACAGCAAGAGCGGCTGGCGGTCCGTTTTTTGCAATGGCAGTATCAGAAAATGAATCTGCCGCTGCCCGCGCTGCCGGAACTTGAGCGACAGGCCCGTAAAATTGTAAAAGAGGCGCATCAAATTGCTCTAGACAGAGGACGCAACGTTCTTGTGATCATGAAAGAGCTGATCGCAGATTTAAAAAACAGGAGTTGAAATAGTTTAGCCGCTGTGTTATCAAATCAGGCTCAATTTGCGTATGAGTAACGAATGGTGTGGCAGTTCTTATTTAACTCATTAATGATGCATCGGAAAAGGAGGTTTTAATGCGAAGAGGATTATTATTACTGATTCTTGTCCTTGTTGTCGGTCTGGTTTTTTCACCTTGCGTTTGGAGTAAGACCAAGACCATTAAAATCGGTATCAACGCTCCCATGACCGGCGATATTCCCAAAGTGGGAGAGGGTTCGAAATTCGCAGCACAGATGTGGCTGCAGGACGTCAACGCCGCCGGTGGTATCATGGTCGGAGGCAAGAAGTATCCGGTCGAAATAGTCATCGAGGACAACGAGTCCAAAGCGGAATCTGCGGTTAAGGTCGCTACCAAGATGATTACCGAAGACGAAGTGCTGGTTATTGTCGGACCACAGTCCTCCAAGCAGGCCATACCAGCGGGCGGAGTTGCCAACAACTACAAAACTCCCATGATTAGCCCCTGGTCGACAAACCCCGACACCACCAAGGACCGCCCCTTTGTTTTTAGAGGCTGCTTCCTTGATCCTTTCCAGGGCCCGGTACTGGCTAATTTCATTAAAGAAGAGTTTGGATACACCAAGGCCGCGGTGCTGTACGATGTGGCCAGTGACTATCCCAAAGGGTTGGCCGAATTTTTCAAAGAAGCCTGGGAAAAAATCAATGGCGCCGGTTCGGTTGTAGCTTTTGAAAGCTTCACTACCAAAGACGTTGACTTCAGCTCTCAGTTGACCAAGATAATAAAATCAGGTGCCCAGGTATTATTTACTCCGCAATATTATAATGAAGTTGCCTTAATCGTGAAACAGGCCCATGAATTAGGGTGGAATAAACCTATCGTCGGCAGCGACAGCTGGGGTTCGGCCGAACTGATCGAGCACTGCGGCGATGACTGTGATGGATTATTCTTCAGCACCCACTATGCGGCAGCGGGTGCCAAAGGAGCCACCAAAGAATTCATCGACAGGTACAACCAAAAGTACGGCTATGTGCCGGACGATGTGGGTGCCTTGACATGGGATGCTCTGCGTATCGTCCAGAAAGCGATTGAGTCTTCAGGAAAGATTACCGGGAACATAGAAAAAGATCGCCAGGCAGTCCGCGATGCCCTGGCTAAAATCAAGGAATTCGACGGCATCACCGGAAAGATGACCTTTACCGAAGATGGCGATCCGCTCAAATGTGCCGTTATCGTTAAGATCAGTGACAAGGGTGAATTCGAGTTTTACAAGTCTGCCTGTCCGTAAGAGTAAGGGATCAGGGAACGGTTTATACAGACGTTTTCAGCCTGATAGAGCGTTAGCACAAAGCATGGGAAACGTTACATACAAGGCGGGCCAGGACATTAGAGTCCTGAGCCCGCCTTTTTTGAACTGCATAGCGATGCTTGCGAGAGTTTAGTCAAATGACTTTTTTCCTTCAAAATCTGGTTAATGCCCTGCAGTGGGGCAGCTTTTACGCCTTGATCGCCCTGGGTTACTCCATGGTATACGGCATCCTGATGCTTTTTAATTTTGCCCACGGCGATATTTTTATGGTTGGGGCCTACATCGGTTTCGGTGTTGCCACCGGAATGGCGGCGCTGGCCGCTGCGGGTACTCTTGTTTTGCCCAACTGGTTGATCCTGGTGCTGACCATTATCATCTCCATGTTTCTGACCTCTTTTGTGGGTATGATTGTCGAAAGGATAGGGTACCGGCCTTTGCGGGAAGCTCCGCGAGCCTCGGCAGCTATTACCGGCCTGATGATCGGGATCATCTTAGAGACCGGAAACCTGGCCTTGCTGGGTGCCAGACGTGTCAGCTTTCCTTCCCTGATTAAATCCACTACCTACAATCTTGGCGGCGTATATGTCACCAACAAGAAGATTATGATTGTGGGTGTATCCTTGACGCTGATGCTGGCCTTGCATCAGTTTGTGCGCAGGACAAGATGGGGGATGGCCATGCGGGCCATGGCTTTTGATTATGCCGTCGTCCCCTTGATGGGAGTGTCGATAAATACCATAGCTGCCATGACGTTTGCTATCGGCTCTGCTCTGGCGTGCGCTGCCGGGATACTCTTTGGTGTCGCTTATCCTGTTTTGGATCCTTACATGGGTATTGTGTTCGGGTGGAAAGCTTTCGTGGCGGCGATCTTGGGGGGCAGAGGGTCTATTTTTGGGGCCTGCCTGGCCGGGTTTTTGCTGGGCTTCATTGAAATTTTTGTGGTTATGATCTTTCCCTCGACTCTCCGAGATTTCATCGCCTATTCAATCATTCTGCTTATTTTGGCCTTCAGGCCTCACGGTTTTTTCGGTGAGCCCTACAGTGCCCGTTTGAGGCTGTGAGTGGAAAATGCAGGTAATAATCGGAATCTCAACTATTTACTAAATGGAAATTGAAAGCGGCAAATTGTTGAAAAACACGAAGACACTAAAGAGCAAACTTGGGGAATTTTTTTCCCTGGTTCCTCTGCTGGGATGGCTGCTTGGCGCCTTAATTGCTGTAATGTTTGAATATTATTTGGGTGATCCCCTGGCCGATGTTTTGGGATTACCCAAAATACCGGTCCTTTTCGGGTTTGTCATCATGCTTAAAAAACCGCTGCTGATTCCCAGTGCAATCTGCTTTGTGCTGCTGATATACGCTTTGCCGATAGCTGCCGTTGCACGGTTGAGTGCTTCGCTGACAAACCGGCTGGCGGCCAAACTTTTCAAATTACCCATATTGATTTCGATCGTGATTCATCTTGGCTTACTGTATGCAATACTGCATCTGTGGTCCGATATTAGCGCCTATCGGGTTCTGACCCTTAAGCTTACCATGATTGCCATTATGGTTACCCTGAGCTTGAACGTAATTAACGGCTACATGGGCGAATTCTCCTGCTCTCATCCGGCTTTTATGGCTTTGGGGGCCTACGCCGCCTCGGTATTTACCGTGGTTTTCTTCGTTAATGACAAACTTTTCGGGACTGCGCTTCTCCCCGCTGCTCTGGGACCGTTCATGTTTCCCATTGCTTTGGTCAGCGGCGGTTTGGTCGCAGCCCTGGGCGCACTCGCAATTGCCATACCCTCCTTTCGAACCAGGGGTGACTATCTGGCGATTATTTCATTAGCGTTTATGTTCATCGTCAAAAGTTTGATCGAAAACTTAGAGATCCTTGGCGGTCCCAGGGGTTTGAGTAATCAGCCGGACTATGCCAATCTGCCCACAGTCTTTCTGTGGACGGTTGCCTGCATATGGATCATCAATAATTTTGTACGTTCCACCATGGGCAAGGCACTGAATGCGGTGCGTGACGATGAAATAGCGGCCAATGCCATGACCGTCGATACCAGACACACAAAAATAGTGGCATTTTTATTTGCAGCCTTCTGGGCCGGTGTGGCCGGCGGACTTTTTGCCCATGTACTAAGGTATGTTAATCCAGGGACCTTCGGCCTTCAAAAACTTGCCGAAGTTCTGGCAATGGTCTACTTCGGCGGGCTGAACTCCGTTTACGGTTCCATTGTCGGTGCTGTGAGCTTGAGCATGCTAAGTGAATTTCTGCGACCGCTGGAGATTTTCAAGTGGATTATTATTCCCCTTTTGCTCATTTTGGTAATGATTTATCGTCCAACCGGCCTGATTGCTTTTAAGGAATTTGATGTTAAAAAGCTTATAAAACCTAAACAGTAAAAGAAACCGCTTGGCCACTAAGATACAAAGACACAAAGAAGGTGTCCTGGTGGCTAAAATAGCGTTATATAAAAGAGGTTTAGAATGCCATTGCTTCGAGTTGAAAAAATGAGCCACGATTTTGGTGGCTTGCGGGCTGTCAACAATTATGATCTGGAGATAGAAGCCGGCCAGATCAGAGGTTTGATCGGACCCAATGGAGCAGGCAAAACCACCATCTTCAATCTTATTACCGGTATCTATAAGCCTACCGAAGGCGACATCTACCTGGGGGGAAAAAGAATTACAGGCCTCCAACCTCACAGAATCGCTTCCATGGGTCTTGGCAGAACCTTCCAAAACCTGCAGCTGTGGCGGCATATGACCGTTTTGGAGCATGTCAAGATGGCCCGTTACTCCAAGATCAGCTATGGCCTGATCGGAGCTTTTTTCGGCACACCCAAGCGGCACAGGGAAGAAGCGGAGATTGAGGAAAAAGCGTATGCTCTTCTTAAAATTGTGGGGGTCGACCAGCTTGCCGATCAGGTTGTGACCAATCTGCCATACGGAGATCAGAGAAGAGTTGAGATTGCCCGGGCACTGGCTATAGAACCCAAGGTACTGTTTCTGGATGAGCCCACCGCCGGTATGAATCCGGAAGAACTTATCCAGATGATGGAGATTATTCGCCTTGTCCACCGAGAGCTGGGACTGGCCATATTCCTTATCGAGCACAGATTGAAAATGGTTATGGAGCTCTGCGACGTCATCCAGACCCTGGACTTTGGCCGGATTATTGCCGAAGGTACACCTGAAGAAATTCAAAACGATACCAAAGTCATTGATGCTTATCTGGGTAAAGAGGTTGTGTTCTAATGTTGCTGTCAGTGGAAAATTTGCGAGTGTCATATGATAATATCAGGGCACTGCACGGTGTAAGCTTCCAAATCGGCAAAGGCGAGATCGTGTGCATTATTGGTGCCAATGGTGCCGGTAAGAGCACAACTTTGCGAGCGATTTCCCAATTGATCCGAGTTGAACCCGGAACCAAGATGACCTTTGAGGGAAAAGACTTGCTACAGTTCTCCGCAGACCAAGTCGTCAGCAAACTTGGTATCTCACATGTTCCCGAAGGAAGGCGCCTGTTTGGCAACCTGACGATTATGGAGAATCTGAAACTGGCAACGTTTGCCAGAAAAGACAAAAAAGAGATCGAGCAGGATCTTGAAAGGGTTTTTGCGATCTTTCCGCGTTTGGAAGAGCGTAAAACGCAAAAGTCCGGAACGCTGAGCGGAGGAGAGCAGCAGATGCTTGCCATCGGCAGAGCGTTTATGAGCGGCCGTAAAATCATGCTTCTGGATGAGCCGTCCATGGGCCTTGCTCCCCTGTTGATGATAAGTGTGTTTAAAGCGCTGCAGGAACTCAATCGTGAAGGAACCACCATTCTGCTTGTGGAACAGAATGCGCGCATGGCTCTGCAATTCGCTCGACGCGGCTATGTATTGGAGAGCGGGAACCTTGTGCTGGAAGGAGCATCCGCAGACCTTTTGGCCAACCCTGATGTCAAGAAGGCATATCTGGGCGGCTAATCAGTTTCCATCCATTTAGCATTAGCAAAGAATCTTAGCCCAGAGGACCAGGCTTTGATTTCACCCCATAGGGGTGTACCTATCTCAAATGGAGTAAATTAAATTCCAAATAACAAATATCAAATATCAAACAAATAACAATGACCAAAATGGAGAAATTCCAAATATCAAATTACAAATTACAAACAAATCACAATGACCGAAATTCAAAATAACAAACTTTGGAATTTGCTTGCCCGCCGTCTTTTTGGCGGGGTGCTTGGAATTTGTGATTTTAGACACAAAACTCCAAGGCAGAGCCGGAAAACTTTGACTCCCGCAATGCGGGACAGGCTTGGCCCAAAGGAACCAGGTTTTTCAGGACTAAATAAAAGGGGGTATTTATGACCAGGGTAGGTGTAATAGGCGCTACTGGATATGCGGGTGCCGAGCTTGTTCGCATACTTTGCAATCATCCCGATATCGAACTGACCCTCCTTACTTCCCGGCAGTATGCCGGCGAAAGGTTTGACAGAGTGTATCCTGCAATGGCGGGTTTTGTCGACCTCGTTTGCGAAGAGCTTTCTGTGGAGAGTGTTTGTGACCGGGCGGATCTGATCTTTACGGCGCTTCCCCACCAACTTCCCATGTCAATCGTCCCCGAGATAATTCAAAGGGGCAAGAAGGTCATCGACTTTAGCGCCGATTTCAGATACAAGGATGCCGCAATTTATGAATCGTTTTACCAGCCGCATACGGCCAGGGATTTACTCGCAAAAGCAGTTTACGGGCTTTGTGAAATCTTTTTTGATGATATCAAAAACGCCGACCTTGTCGGCAATCCCGGATGTTACCCCACCAGCGTTCTTTTGCCGCTGATACCCCTGTTGAAAGAGCAATTATTAGATCCGGAGACAATAATTGCGGATTCAAAGTCCGGAGTTAGCGGTGCCGGGCGATCACTGGCGCTGACAACGCATTTTTGCGAAGCCAACGAATCCTTCAAAGCTTACAAAGTCGCCGAGCATCGTCACAACTCGGAGATGGAAACAGTACTGGGACTGGTGCTTGCCAAACCGGTCACCTTGTCATTTGTGCCGCACCTGGTCCCCATGACCCGGGGGATATTGACGACCATATATGCTGTTCCGACTGAGACGCTCAGCCCTGACAAAGTTCGAGACTGCCTGACTGCATATTATTCAAACCGCCGGTTTATAAGGATATGCCCGGACGGCCGCCCGCCCGATACCATGCATGTTAAGGGGACCAATTGCTGCGACATCGGCTTTAAGATCGATCAGCGCAACAATCGACTGATCCTGATGTCGGCCATTGACAATATGGGGAAAGGGGCGGCCGGCCAGGCCGTTCAGAACATGAATATCATGCTGGAGCTTGATGAATCCGCCGGCCTGACGGCGGCGCCCTTTCTATATTGAATACGATTTTATTGACATTTATGCTTGAATGGTCTAAGGAAAAGCGGTTTTCAAATGACGACGACGGAATTAAAAAATATTCAGTAAATCTATAACCATTTATGAAAGGAGATTGAAAATGTCTGCAAAACTAATTAAGGGAACCGAAATCCGTGAAAAAATTCTTGAGGAAATTGCGGCCGAAGTTGAGGAAATTAAAGCAAAACATGGTGTCGTACCCGGCTTGGCAACCATTTTGGTCGGTGAAAGTCCGGCATCTATTTCTTATGTTACGCTTAAGATCCAGACCGCCCACCGGCTCGGTTTCAATGAAATTCAGGACAACCAGTCTGATGATATTTCTACGGAAGACCTTCTTAAGCTAATTGACCAATATAATAATGATGATTCCATTCATGGTATCCTGGTGCAGTTGCCGCTGCCCGACCAAATCGATGAGAAAAAGATTCTCAACGCCATTGATCCTGATAAGGATGTGGATGGATTCCACCCTGTCAACGTTGGGCGCCTGATGATTGGCGGTTCGGAAGTTAAGTTCCCTCCCTGTACGCCGGCAGGCATTCAGGAAATGATCGTTCGTTCCGGTGTTGAGACCAGCGGAGCCGAGGTTGTCGTTGTGGGACGCTCCAATATTGTCGGCAAACCTATAGCCAACATGATGTTCCAGAAAGGTGAAGGCGCCAATTCAACGGTTACAGTTGTTCATACCCGTACAAAAGATCTGGCTGGCCATTGTAAACGCGCGGACATC